>NZ_JBQSXN010000003.1:0-95565 GCF_052378235.1 Psychrobacter sp. AOP3-A1-26 | reverse complement strand
AAATATATAAATTGAATAGCACGTATAAAGGATATTGACTAGTGGATGGTAAAAAACAAGGAAATGAAACAATAAGAATAAGCTCTGATGGCCTTTATCGAGGAGCTACAGTTCATACCCCTTTCCCTCTAGAAAATAGTGATTTCCTAAAATTAACAAAGGTTAATAGCTTACTACCAATTTGGGCACACACTTTTTTTACTGGTACGAGTGTTTTTTCTATTACAGTATTAGCTAAATGGCTAAACCATAAATATTTTAATGGGATCGAAACTGTATCAAACACCGAAGGACTCACTCTACTAATCCTCATAGTATTGGCAGTAATATTCGAGGCTTTATATATAATATCACCTTCAGATAAGAAAAAAACGATCTCAAGAATTGAGAAGCACTTCTCAGAAAACAAACCTAAAGCAGCAGGATTCGGAAATGAATAAGCAATTGCCTAAAGAATATAGTCCTTTTAATAAAGTCTGGGTTTGCAGCAACACGTTCAATGAAGGTGAAATAATTTTTGAGGTTGAAGGTAATCCTGTTTTTCTCATAGGACGTGACAATGAAAGTCACAAAACATTATTATGGTTTAATGCACCAATAAAAGGAAATAATACAAATAGATGGCACAATATAATATCAAAAAATAAAGTTAATGATGTTAAGTATGAACTAAATACTACCGAGTATGGTAATGAAGTGACTTTCTTAGACCAACCTTTGCTTCAATTTAAAATAATGGACGATAATTTGGTTATTAATATAATAAACCTTACACCCATTGGTTTAAATATTTATGGAGGATTATCGTCATTAACTATTGTAGGCAACACTTTATCCGGCAATACATTTACTGGCGTTAGTACTATGATAGCTATTGGCAAATGATGATTGAGATTTACAATCTTACAAAGTACTAAATATCCGAACTCTAACTATATAAAAAAACAGCAAGATAATCTACCTTGCCGCTCTTATAAGCTCTAATTTAAATTCTAAATACTCGCCGCAACCTCTGCGCCATCACGAATGGCGCGTTTGGCATCTAGCTCAGCGGCTAGCTTTGCGCCACCGATTAGGTGATATTGCGCGTCTGGTGCATCACCAACATTTGGCATCAGCTCAACCACTGATTCTTGACCAGCACAGACCACGACGCTATCGACACGTAGCAACTGGCTTTGACCTTGATTGTTGGTGATCCAAATACCCTCATTGGTGATTTTATCGTACTGCGCGCCTGATACTTGGATGACACCATGCGATTTAATGTGCGCACGATGTACCCAGCCCGAGGTTTTATTGAGACCACGGCCCAAGCGACCTTTGGTACGCTGCATTAAATATACCTGACGAATAGGTTTAATGGCCTCAGGCTTAATCAACCCACCATCGGTTTGATACTCAGTATCCTCCGTTACGCCCCACTCTTCACGCCATTCGCTGACCGATTGCGCTTTTGGACGATAGCTTGGATCTTTTAGCAATTCAGGGCCTAGCTCATCGAGCGGCTGACCATGGCGCGCTGTGAGATATTCACTAACATCAAAACCAATACCGCCCGCACCGATGACAGCAACGGTATCACCGACTGATTTTTCACCAGAGAGCAATTCAGCATAGCTCATCACTTGTGGTAAATCAGCGCCTTCCAATTTACCTGCAAGACTTCTAGGAACGACACCAGTAGCAACGATGACGTGATGGAATTTGGCTTTCTCTAACATGTCTTTATCGACTTTGCTATTGAGTTTAATCTCAACGCCTAAGTGCTCAAGCTCGTTGATATAGTAGCGAATGGTTTCAAAGAACTCCTCTTTACCAGGGATAACTTTGGCGTAGTTAAACTGCCCACCCAAGATATCTTTTGCTTCAAATAAAGTCACATCATGACCACGCAAGGCAGCGACATGAGCGGCTGACATACCAGCCACACCACCACCGATAACGGCAACTTTTTTAGGTTTTTTGGTTTTCTTATAAACCAACTCAGTCTCGTAGCAAGCTTGTGGATTGACCAGACAAGTCGAGCGTTTATTTTCAAAAGTATGGTCTAGGCAAGCTTGGTTACAAGCGATACAGGTATTGATGCGATCGGCTTGACCGTTTTTGGCTTTATTAACCCAATGCGCATCGGCTAAGAATGGGCGCGCCATCTGAATCATATCTGCTTGACCACTAGCGACGATTTCTTCAGCCGTTTCTGGCATATTGATACGGTTGGCGGCCATCATCGGGATACTGATGTGCTTTTTAATTTCAGCGGTAAAATCAACAAACGCGGCACGCGGTACGCTGGTAACAATCGTTGGGACGCGCGCTTCATGCCAGCCGATACCGGTATTCATGATGGTCACGCCCGCCTCTTCTAAGGCTTTGGCGACGGTGATAACTTCATCCATGACGTTGCCGTCTTTGACCAAATCAATCACTGATAAGCGGAACAAAATAATAAAATCTTCACCGGCCGCTTCGCGTACTGCTTTGACCACATCGACAGCCAGCTTCATACGACCTTGAATATCACCGCCGTATTCGTCGTCGCGCTTATTGACATGACGCGATAAAAACTGATTGAGTAAATAGCCTTCTGAGCCCATGATTTCAACGCCGTCATAACCCGCTTGCTTAGACAATTTTGCACAGCGTGCATAGTCTTTTACCGTCTGCTCGATGTTTTTGATACTCATCTTACGCGGTTTAAATGGTGAGATTGGTGATTTTATCGGACTTGATGACACCACAAATGGATGATAACCATAACGACCACTGTGCAATATTTGCATGATGATTTTGCTATCATATTTATGCGCAGCACGGGTCACACGCTGATGATTAATGACGTCAGCTTTGGTATTCATCGTACCGCCAGCAGGCAGCAACCAGCCTTCGCGATTGGGCGAGATGCCGCCCGTGATCATCATCGCCACGCCGCCTTTGGCACGCTCTGCAAAATATGCCGCCAACTTACCGTAATTATAAAAACGGTCTTCAAGACCCGTATGCATTGAGCCCATGACCATGCGATTTTTTAGCGTGGTAAAGCCCAAATCCAGTGGCTCAAATAAATGCGGATAGTGTTCATTGGTGCTAGCAGTCTCAATGGTATTGGCAGTATGGCTGGCGGACATATCATTTTCCTTATGAATGGTTTATCAAACTACTTCTTAAAAGTAGAGCGGCTATGGGATTTAGCGTTACCACTATCGTAACACACCGCCATTATTATCAGCTATGCAGACAAGCGACTGATGAGTGAACACTATGTTCTCCTAGCTATCGATGACAGCTATTGACCTCACTGATCGATAGCATTTGGTTAAGTAAACACCACAAAATCAGCCCAATCTTTCACCGCGATTGTCTATAATAACCAGTTACTGATACAGTAGTTTCGATAAAAAATGGTATTACCGAATACTAGAACAACGATAAAGGACTATCACAATGACTGACTTTCACACCGGTCTTGGCAAAAATCCTGCCAACCATCAACCGCTTACCCCTATTGATTTTATCATCCGCAGCGCGCAGGTTTATCCTGATAAAACCGCCATCATCTATGATGACCTAGAACATAATAACCTAACCCAAAGCTGGCAGCAGACTTACGATCGTTGCCGGCAGCTAGCGGATGGTCTGCGTAAATTGGGCATTGATAAAAACGACACGGTGGCGGTTATGATGCCGAACACGCCAGCGATGGTTGAGTGTGCCTTTGGGGTGCCGATGTCAGGCGGCGTGCTGTGTACACTGAACACCCGACTCGATATCAATGCGCTGACCTTTTGCTTGCAGCACTCAGAAGCCAAAGTATTAATTTTAGACAGTGAGTTTGCTGAGCACGCTGAAATTATTGATGAAGCTTTTCCTAACCTTACTGTTATTCATGCCACCGATGCTGCCGTCGATACCGAGCGTTTTGGGCAAATGACTTATGACGAACTCATTGCCAGCTCCGACAGCTTAGACAACTGGGAAAAACCATTAGACGAATGGGACGCCATCGCCCTCAACTATACCTCTGGTACGACTGGCAAACCCAAGGGCGTGGTCTACCATCATCGCGGCGCGACGCTCAATGCCATCTCCAATATTCTAGATTGGGACATGCCCAAGCATACGATGTACCTATGGACGCTGCCATTATTTCATTGTAATGGCTGGTGCTTTCCGTGGACGATTGCAGAGCGCGCAGGCGTCAACGTCTGTTTGCGTCAGATTAATGCGGATTTAATTTTGCAATTGATTGCCAAGTATAAAGTCAGCCATTATTGCTCAGCGCCTGTGGTACACAATATGATTGCCAGCGGCAAGCCTGAATATAAAGACGCCATCACCCACGAAGTCAACGGCTGGGTCGCTGGTGCGCCGCCCTCTGAAACCATGCTCGCTGCTATGGAGGAAATGGGTTTTCATATCTCCCACGTCTATGGACTGACCGAAGTCTATGGACCGGTCACCGTCTGTGCGGAGCAAGAAGAATGGAATGCGCTCGATGTCGCAGAACGGTCACAGAAAAAATCACGCCAAGGCGTCACCTCTCATCTTATGACAGGATTTGATGTGTTTAAGCAAGGAACGACTGAACCCGTTGCTGCCGATGGTGAAGAAATGGGTGAGTTGGCACTGCGCGGCAATATGGTGATGAAAGGCTATCTAAAAAGCCGAAAAGCCACCGAAGCGGCCTTTGCTGATGGCTGGTTTCGTACTGGTGATTTGGGCGTTAAATATCCTGATGGCTATATTAAAATTATGGATCGCCTCAAAGATATCATCATCTCAGGCGGTGAAAACATCTCCAGTATTGAAGTCGAAAACGTCTTATATAAAATGCCAGAAATTCAAAGCTGTGCTGTCGTCGCCGCACCGCATGATAAATGGGGCGAAGTGCCCGTTGCCTTTATCGAGATTTATGCTGGCAGCACTTTACAGCGTGACCATGTAATGGAGCATTGCACACAATATTTAGCGGGTTTTAAAGTGCCAAAATATATCGTTTTTGCCGAAATACCGAAGACCAGTACCGGTAAAGTGCAGAAGTTTGAGCTACGCCAAGCCGCTAAATCACTGGCCCATGAAACGCCAAAAGTAACTTTTAGCACAAAATAATATCTTCAAAAGCTAAGGTGGCAAGGAAAACGAGCGTAAGCACTACAATCGGTAGGTTTAGCGAGTTTGACAAAGCTAACTTATTTTTGAGGATATTATTAAACCAGCCCATGCTAATTAAGCTTGGGCTCAAGCCATTGATAGATTAGCATGCCCGCTATCATCGCTGGGATAAAGACATAAGCCTGCCACTGTCCTGTTCCAAGTAGCACGATACCGGGACCTGGGCAAATACCAACCAAACCCCAACCGATACCAAATAGCATCGCGCCGATTAATAGTTTTTTATTAATCATCGTTTTACTTGGCATTTCAATTAACGTGCCAATCCAGCTGGTCTGTTGACGCTTCGCCAGTTGTACACCGACGATTGCCACTATCAAACCACCGCCCATCACTAGCGCAAGTGAAATATCCCACGCCCCAAAGACGTCCAAAAACCCTTGTACTTTAACAGGATCGGTCATTCCAGATATCAGCAGTCCAAAACCAAATAGTAACCCTGCTAGTAATCCAATTATATTTTTTAGCATTATTATTTCTCGCTATTCTCTTTTATTAATTTTTCGCTGGTATAGTTAATTCGTTTTAAAAGGTTATAGAGAGGCGGATAGAAATTTTTGCAGCCTCTGTCTGCGCAGGCACAGTACGCCAGAAATTTTTTATCCGCCTCGTGTATAAATGACATACTTATTACTCATACTGTGATTCAAAACACACTCAAAATATGCCGACCCAAATAAACCGTCACAATACCAAAGAACATAAAAGTCACCGTCGCCGCCATCGAACGTGGAGACAGGCGCGCATTACCACAGATACCATGTCCACTGGTACAGCCTGAGCCTAAACGTGTGCCAAAACCGACCAGCAACCCCGCGCCAATTAATAACGGCAGTGAGGTACTAACTTCTATATCAGGTAACGGTTTTACCAAACTATAAAATAGTGGCGAGACGACCAGACCCAGTATAAATAATACCTGCCACATCTCTACACGCTTGGGCTTTAATAAACTTGAGAAAATACCACTAATCCCAGCAATACGCCCAATACCTAATAACAGGATGACGGTTGCGACGCCCAGTATCAGACCACCTACTAAAGAGAGTGGCGTAAATGCTTGCCAGTCTATTTGTATACTCATAATAGTTACCTAAGCCAATTTTTATTAATACCAAACTCAAAAAGTACGATTAGCTGGGTCAAACTCGTTTAGTCTACAGTACGTAGCACTTGCACTCGTTTTCCTTGCTACTCTAATTTTTGTGAATGCTATAAGAACAGTTTTAGAAATCGATTTATAATAAAACATTATATAATAAAACATAATAAATAGGTAAAAAAATACTGAACCCCGCGTATGCAAGGCTCAGTATCTCTTTATTTGATTACTGACTGGCTAAATAAACCTATTGGCTAATAAACCAGTCAACTGCTCAAATTATTTTGCTAATACTTCATCGAGTGCTTTTTCAAAACGCTCTACCGCACCGTCAACGTCCGTTAGTTTATCTAAACCAAACAGACCCAAACGGAAGGTTTTAAAGTTATCAGGCTCACCAACATTTAATGGTACGCCAGCGGCAATTTGTAATCCAGCTTCAGCAAAGGCACTGCCCTTATGGATATCATCACGGTCGGTATAAGAGACCACAACGCCTGGCGCTTTAAAGCCATCAGCCGCCACACTTTCAAAACCTTTGCCAGCCAATACTTCACGGATGCGGTTGCCCAATTCCCACTGTGCCGCGCATAGTTTATCAAAGCCAATTTCTTTGGCCTCGTTAATAGTATCGCGGAACTGGCGTAAGCTATCAGTTGGCATGGTGGCATGGTACGCATGACCGCCATTTTCATAAGCGCGCATGACCGTTAGCCATTGTTTCAAATCAAGACTGAAGCAATTAGATTCAGTACTTTCTACTTTTTTGATTGCAGCGTCGCTTAGCATGACAAGACCTGCACATGGGGTACTGCTCCAACCTTTTTGCGGCGCACTGATTAGGACATCAATACCCAAGTCTTTCATATCGAGCCATACGCAACCTGAGGCGATACAGTCGATGACCAATAAACCACCAACGCTATGTACTGCTTCACTCAATGCTTTGATGTAGTCTTCTGTTAAAATAATACCCGATGAGGTTTCAACGTGCGGGGCATAAACGATAGCTGGTTTGTCTTCTTTAATTTTGGCAACAGCACTGTCGATATCGACTGGCGCGAATGGTTTTGGTGCTTCACCATCATCAGCACGCTCAGCCGTTAAGACTGTAGACGATTTGGCAAATTTACCTTTTTCTAGAATTTGCGTCCAACGATAACTAAACCAACCATTACGGATGATTAGGCAGTCTTCGTCAATGGTCAGCTGGCGGGCGACCGCTTCCATACCATAAGTACCAGAACCTGGAATGATAACCGCTGCTTCAGCGTTATAAACTGTTTTTAGGTTGCTCAATAAATCATTCATCACCTCTTGAAAGGCTTTTGACATATGATTGAGGGCGCGGTCGGTATAAACCACTGAGTATTCTAATAAGCCGTTTGGATCAATATCTTGACGTAATGCAGTCATGTGACGCTCCTGTCTGTTGTAATGTTTTTTAAGTATGGGTTTGAACAAAATTTAGATATTATCTTAGCAAATTTAGGCCAACTATTATTTTGATTAAATGTTTTTTTGACCAAAAAATAGGATAGCCAAATACTACTATAGATAGTATGAACTAAGTACTAATATCGAGTAATAATCGAGAGTTTGACGCTGGGTTGACGATATAGCACTTTATCCTAGCGCTATTGCCGTTGATGGTTGTATCTTTTACGTCGTTGGTGTTCTTAACGTTAAACGAAAACGCATATGATGTGCGCACCATCATTATTGCTACGCAGAGGTAGAAGGATAATAATGGTCATTGATAGCTAGTGAAATGAGCAGATATTAAGTGAGAATAAATGCGCTGGGATTTTTTAAAACGTAATTTTTAAAAAAATAGTAGTCAGCGACGTACTATTACAGCATAACAGCAAATTATCACTACTTAATATATTCATAACAGCTTGATATTAGCACTGATAATGCAGGTTGACAACGCTATATTTGCATAATAATTTTGCATGGGAATAGCGTTTATGTGATTTAAAAATTATTGATAAATAGATGACAACTATCGATGGCTACGGTGAGCATCTTGTAGCCCTGATACCACAAAGTCTAGCAATTCATTATCACCCTCGCGCGCCGCTTTTCGCATCAATTTCGATGGTGCGTGCGTTAACGTCTGGGTCAAACGCCGTGACAATTCAGTGATAATGTCTTCAGGACTGGCGTTATCCTGTTGCAGCTTAGCAATAGACTCATGCAGCAGTTTATCGACTTGATCGTGGGTGCGCGCCCGATACTTTTGAATGTCCTTGCCCACTTGACGCACTTGAAAACGCCGATCCATCTCAACAACCAACTGGCTGACTAACAGCTCAGCATCTACCGCTGCTTGGCGGCGTTGCTCAATATTACCGGCAATCACATGCTGCAAATCATCGACAGAATACAAATACACATCATCGATGCGGCTAATGGTCGAGTCAATATCGCGTGGAACTGCCAAATCGATCATCAGCATCGGTTGATAGCGACGAATTTTAAGCGCTCGCAGCGTCATGGTTTTATCAATCAGTAAATCCATACTCCCACTACAGCTACTGACAATATCGGCTTCTGCCAATACTTGCGGTAGCTGTTGTAGAGGCTTGACCTCAACGAGACGTCCTGGTCGACGCAGCTCGGCAGCTAAAGCTTCAGCGCGCTCAGGATTACGGTTACAAATAATAACCCGCCCAACCCCAAGCCCAGCAATATGCGTCGCCACCAAGCGATTCATCTCGCCTGCGGCAACCACCAATAAGGTGCGATTGGATAAATCGTCAAATATTTGCGTCACCAATTTGGCCGCAGCATAGCTAAGCGATACCGCTTGAGCGCCAACTTGGGTTTCGTTACGTACCCGCTTAGCAGCAGCATAGACTTGATCGACAACCCAGCCCAGCTGATTACTGAGTGCGTTTTGATCTTGCGCCAGATGGACGGAGCGCTTGATTTGACCCAGTATTTGCGGCTCACCCAGTATCATAGAATCAAGCCCAGCGGCGACTCTCAGCCAATGCGTCAAAGCATGAGTATCACGATGGACATACAGATAAGGGTCGACTTCACTTAGTGGCAACTGCTTAAAATCCGCCAGCCACTGTTTGATTTTTAAGATATGGGCGCTGATGGCCGCTGAAGAGGTCTGAGAGCTACTAGTATTATTGGTAGAGACAACAGTAGCAACTTGCTGTTCTGATATTGGCGCGCCTGATATCTGTGGGACTAGCGCATAAATCTCAGTGCGGTTACAAGTCGAGACTATCACGCTACCATCAGTAAAGCCTTGTAGCTGCCTAAGCCCGAGAGCCACATCGTCACCCACAAGCACCAAGCGCTCACGTAGAGCGACTGGTGCAGTTTTGTGATTGACCCCAATGACCACTAATCTCATTATTGATAGACCATAAATATAACGTTCACCTGCCAGCCAAACTCTATTAGAGCTTTAACAAACAATTTTAACCAGCAACTTATCAAAGATATTTTTTCAAAAATAGCTGCAAATCTAACCATAGCTGCAAACACAGCACTGGATAAACTGCCTTTGAAAAAATCTATTCAAAAAAAGTATATTTAAAGAGCCCTGCCAAAGCAAAACCCTAAAAGCCGCTTATTATATCATCATTGCCAGCTTTATTTAACTCTCGCCCCTCTGCGAAGGCTATTTGTCTGTATCTGGGCGCAGATGTCATAAATCAACTACCGAGACCATTTGTAAAACCAATCTCTAGATTTTAGCAAGTATTTATAAAGTCAGACCCATACCACTCGCTTATTTGAAGCTAAATTGTTATATTTTTAACCTGGTTCAATTATGCCGTATTGAATACTCAATCATGGCATTGATAGAGACTGTTTTTAGACGATTCGACGTTATAAGATATTATAAGACGTTATAAACAGTCCGCTTAATCATTCTAAGGGCTTATTTTTAGCAGTGCAGCGGCTAAAGGAACCCTGACTCTAGGGGCTGATGCCGATATCTGAGTAACACGACCACTATTGTTTGTAGCATATATCTACTCTTATAATGTTTGTCGTGGGTATTCGTAACCGACATTTAGGGTTTGTTTAATATTCAAATACTAGGGCGTGTCCGCAATCTGAATAAAAGTGATTAAATAGGCTAAAAATGAGGACAGGCCCTAGGACTGCTGATGATATGGGTTTTTTGCTGCCGCAGCACGTTGCTATGAATGTATCTTTTTTATTGAGACCTAACTATTAGGTAAATAATGGGCGAATACGGTTATCTATGATTTATTTTGAGTCATTATTTCGATCAAATCCGGCGCATGACGACCAAGTGAGCCTTCGTGATTTATTGCGTGTTGTCATTGAGCGTCTCTGCCACCGTTACAAGCTAACTTTATCATTGGCCGTTTGCTTATGCTTGTCATATTCGGCTCATGCCAACCCCATAAGCCCATCATTGATAAACGCTTCTTCAACAAATGCACCTATAATGGCCTCAGCACTAACCAATGATAGTGCCACCTCTGATAAGGTTTCTAATAAAAATAATAACCGTCAAATACAAACTATAGAAGATTCTATAGACGTCAATCGTCTGGCGCCGAGCGGTGCGTCGTCTACCCTTAATAAGCCAAGTTTTAGCGAGCCAAGCCTATATGCTGTTTTGGATGCCGAATTTGCAGCAGATCGTGGTGACCCTCAGCGAGCCATCACTATTTATAAACAGCAATCCTTCAAAGAAGATGCGACAGCGGTATTTGAAAGGGCGCTTAGTCTGTCTTTACGTAGCGAAAAGGTCGAGAAGTCATTACACTTTGCCCAATCGTGGCAAAACCAGAATCCTGACCACGTACCTGCTTGGTTTTATGTGGCACATTTAGCCCTGCGAGCACATGACTATATATTGGCGGGTGACACGCTAAACCGTATTTTGCGTTATGACCCTCGAGCAGATTTAAGCGAAATCCTTATCGGTATTTATCCCAATAACGATAAAGATAAACGCGACCTACTCGCCGCTTTGCAACCACTGGACAGCGAGGAAAACGCCTCCTTGTCTGTATTAAAAGCGGGTTTGCTCTACCAGTTTAATGAGCCTGAGAGTGCCATTGTTCATATCAACCACGCTTTAGAGCACCAGCCTGATTATGTGCCTTTTATCACCTTAAAAGCCGATATCTTGCGTAAAATAGAACCGGCTGAAGCGGTCATCAATTATGTTGCCCAAGCGCGCCTACGTCATCCTGATAATAAAAGTTTATATCTATATGAGATTCGCTATTTGCTGGATTTAAAACAAAGCCAAGAAGCATGGCAATTATTGCTTGAAGCGCATAACCGCTTTAGTGACGATGCCGAGATTACTTTATTAGCCGCATTGGTGAGCTTGGATATCGAAGAATACGCCAGTGCCGATGTGCTACTTAACCAGTTAGCCAAAAGCCCTACTTATCTTGATCAAGCCTACTATTATCTCGGTATCAGTGCCGAACGCCAGCAGCGCTTTGAGCAAGCCAAATACTATCTCAATGGCGTCATGCAAGAAGACTTAGTGCTAGAAGCCCGTCGAAAGGTGGTGGCTTTTGAATTGCTCAATGATGATATCGATGCAGCCATCGCCACTCTAGAAAAACTCCGCAAAGATTTTAGTGTATTTGCCCCTGATAGCCTTGTCATGCAAGCTGATATTTTATGGCAGCAAAACGAGAGCGAAGAAGCGTTGCGTTTATTAACTAAAGCCACTCGTAAGTACCCTGATAGTGAGATGCTTTTGTTTGCGCGTGCCCAACTCCTTGATGACCAAGACGACTATATCGTTAAGCGCACCCTTCTCAATCATTTGCAGGCACTAGATCCTAAAAACTTGGCTTACCAGCTCAGTTATGCACAATTACTACTGGCTAATGAACGTGGCTCTGAGCAAGGGTTGGCATTAGCGACGGCTATTATTCAGATTCGCTACGATGACCCACGTTATGATAATGATCTGCACCTGCAAGCACTGAATGTGCTGGCGAGCAATGCGTTAGCCAATAAAAATCACCAACAGGTTATCGACTATTTACAAACACCTTATGATGTATTCCCTACCTTGCGTTCAGGTACATTGCTACTACGGGCTTATCAAGGGTTGGGCGATAATGAAAAAGTCGAGGCGTTGCTCGCAGATTTACAGCAGCGCTTTTCATTTGGGCAGCACAACATCAATGACCGTATACAGCTTTATTAGGCCGTGTTGAACATCGACCATAGCAGTGAAAAACCGTAAAAAACAATCGATGGTTAATGATAAAAGTAGCAAAATATAGTTACCATAAAAGCTACAAGCCACTTATAAGAAGCTAACAGCCACGCATCACTGGGTAACAAATAACGCTTAAGCTAACCTATTTTCTAGACAATAATTTTGCAAATTTATCCATTTTTGAGGAAACATCATGTCAGCACTACCCCTTTCTTATAAGTCTAATAAGTTAATTCTCCTAACTGCGATCACCGCAACAATGGCCATCACCGCAACAATGGCCATCATGTCCGGCTGTCAATCGATGAAAACCGCCAGCGCAACCAATCAGCCCACCACCATCCAAGGTCAAAACGCTGAGCAACCAAAAAAGCTAGAAAACTTTAACATCACTGGCAAGATTGGGGTGACAACGCCTGGTAATGACACCTCAGGAACCCAAGGCGGTAGTGCGTTTTATGCATGGGGACAACAAAATGATCGCTTTGCTATCGAATTGATTGGTGCGCTCGGTATTGGTAAAACCAATATTGAATTTAACGGTCAGTCGGCTACCTTAGTGAGCGAAAAAACCGGTACATTAACCGCTGATGACCCCGAAACCTTGCTAAAAAAGGCCACCGGTTGGCAAGCGCCTATCTCACAAATGCCGTATTGGATATCTGGTCGCCCAGCACCATCCGATAGCACTCCACAATTGGATGCCCAAAATCGTTTAATCAGCTCGGTAAACGGTGATTGGCAAGCCAGCTTCACTTATAAGGGTGCTGATAAACTGCCTAACAAAATCAGCGCGGTTCAAGCACAAGGCAATAAAGTCGTAATGACCATTAACCATTAAACCGTCATTGATTCATGCCCCAATATTTAGCCCACACTCTACCACCACTGCTTATTAAGATAGCTATTAATGACTGAAAGTTATGATTAAAAACTTAGCCGCGCTGCCCGCTTCTACCATTTCCCGTTTATCACCGGCGAAAATTAATTTGTTTTTGCATATTACGGGTAAGCGTGCCGATGGTTATCATAACTTGCAGACGATTTTTCGCCTGCTCGATTGGGGTG
This sequence comes from Psychrobacter sp. AOP3-A1-26, assembly GCF_052378235.1. Classification (NCBI taxonomy): domain Bacteria; kingdom Pseudomonadati; phylum Pseudomonadota; class Gammaproteobacteria; order Moraxellales; family Moraxellaceae; genus Psychrobacter; species Psychrobacter sp. AOP3-A1-26. Next base: position 82,015 of record NZ_JBQSXN010000003.1, on the reverse strand, counting down.
ATTACCTGCATTTTTCGGTTATTAATAAAGCAACGGTTATAGAGAGCACAGCAGATATCAACCTCCTTTGTAGTCGACTGCTAATACTGACTGGCGCAGACACCATCACCAGCAGTGTAGAAGATAATCTCATCTTTAAAGCCGCCCGTGCATTACTAGTGTTTGTCATTCAATCAAACAAGCTACCTAAACAGCTGCCGCAGATACAAATCACTCTAGACAAACATTTACCGATGGGTGCAGGCTTAGGCGGTGGCTCATCCAATGCCGCGACGACATTAATTGTACTGAACGAAATCTGGCAACTTAATCTTAATCAAAATGAGCTGATAAAAATTGGCACAAGTATTGGTGCGGATGTACCTATATTTATCTTTGGTCAAGACGCTATTGCCATGGGTATTGGTGAGCAGTTGACTGCCATTGATTTGCCGGATCAGCAATATTTAGTACTGACACCAAATGCTCACGTCAATACTGCTGAGATTTTTTCGCATACCAAGCTACAGCGAGATATCGCCCCGCTATCAATTGAAACCATGAAAAACCAGTCTAATGATTATAGGCAACATTTAAATGCGCCTTATCAAAACGTCTTTACCCCTGTAGTCACTAGCCTTGCCCCTGCCGTCGATGAAGCATTACGTTATTTACATGGGCTAGAGACGCAAGCACTCGGCACAGCAAGAATGACTGGCTCAGGTAGCGCGGTATTCTTGCCGTTGGATGCGAGTATTACGACTGATAAGGCGCTGTTAGCAAAATGGCTTGAAGATGCACCTTGCTCGGGGTATGTGATTGGGAGTTTATAAGTTGGACGTTAAGCCCGCGTAAGGTGCGCCCAGCGTACCAAATGGACTACCAAAACCACATCAGTATTCGTTGTTTACGAATAAAAGCCAGAAAAAGGCGCAAATGACTTGCAAAAGCTGAATATTTATTTATAATAGGTCGCCTCAATAGGGGTATAGCCAAGTTGGTAAGGCATCAGGTTTTGATCCTGACATCCGTTGGTTCGAGTCCAGCTACCCCTGCCATTTTTAAGCTCAAAGCGTTTGAAGTGCATTTATGATAAGTGGTTTAAGATAGCTGCTTATTGACATTGACAACGTTATCCCAGTTTCGGTATAGTTCGCAATGAGCACCGTTAGGGAAAAGTTATGTTTTAGACGATTTACTCGTTTATCAGATAACGAACAGGTCGTGACGCTATTCTAATAATGACTTTTAATAGAAATTACTTTTAGATATCGACGTACACAGCCTAGACATTACAGGGGTATAGCCAAGTTGGTAAGGCATCAGGTTTTGATCCTGACATCCGTTGGTTCGAGTCCAGCTACCCCTGCCATTTTTTACTGTAATAGTAGTCATCAATACTTTTCACCACTCTTTTCTGAATTTGAGCAGTTTGACACTGCTTAGCGGTCGCTGCTTGAGTCAATCAATAGGACTTCTGTCATGCCTTATTTGGCGATTTTTACGGGTAATGCCCACCCAGAATTAGCAAAAACCGTAGCCGATCATCTCCATATACCTCTTGGTAAAGCTGACATCACGCGTTTTTCTGATGGCGAAATTGCCGTGGAAATCAAAGAGCACGTACGCGGTAAAGACGTGTTTATCATGCAGCCTACTTGTGCTCCGACCAATGACAATTTGATGGAAATCATGATGATGGCCGATGCTTTGCGTCGTTCTAGTGCTGGTCGTATCACTGCTGTCATGCCGTATTTCGGTTATGCCCGTCAAGACCGTCGTCCACGTTCTGCTCGTGTGCCTATCTCAGCCAAAGTCGTCGCTGATATGCTCAACATCGTCAGTATCGATCGGGTGATGACCGTTGATTTGCACTCAGACCAAATTCAAGGTTTCTTTGATATTCCTGTCGATAACATCTATGGTACGCCGGTACTATTAAACGATCTACAAAAACAAGATTATGACAACATCATGGTTGTCTCTCCTGATGTCGGCGGTGTGGTTCGTGCGCGTGCCATGGCCAAGCAATTGGGCGATACCGATATGGCGATTATTGATAAACGCCGCGCCCGTGCCAATGAATCACAGGTAATGCATATTATCGGTGATGTTCGTGACCGTGATTGCGTCATCGTTGATGATATGGTCGATACCGCAGGAACCTTATGCAAAGCCGCTGAAGCGCTAAAAGAAAATGGCGCACGCCGCGTATTGGCCTATATCACCCACCCTGTCCTATCTGGTAACGCCCTGAAAAATATCAGCGAATCAGCATTGGATGAGATTGTGGTTACCGATACGATTCCATTGTCTGATGCCGCCAAAGCTTGTAGCAAAATTCGCCAAGTCAGCATCGCGCCGATGTTAGCTGAGAGCTTACGCCGTATCAATAACGAAGAATCTATCAGCGCCATGTTTGATGCGTAAGGTTTAAGCCATCACTCCTGGAATTTTTGGTAGCAATACTCGTTAGGATAAACGATAAGTAGCTTCTAACTAATAGAGTATCAATAGAGCGTCAAGTTTAATTACTTGGCGCTTTTTTTGCATAACAGTTTTGTGCTGTTATTTGCATAGGCCTTTTGCATAGCGATTTTACGTAGGTCTTTATTATTACTACATAATCACGTATAATGCGCGCCTGTGCCGACCGTTTATTTAATTTAAAAGGTCGGCCGACTAAAAAGTGCTGATCATGCTTAAAAGTAACGGCTACTATGATAATTAACATCATAAAAATCGTTATATTGAGCAAATAGCCAAACTTAGACCTTGTGCGTTTTAGCAGCAACGATAAGTCTTAGCTATCATCACGTATTAGTGGATTGGTCGCAAATCCACTTTTTTATGACCAGACACTTCATCATTCTTTTTATAGGATTACATCCATGAGCATTAATCATTTTGAACTAAACGCTGTTGATCGTTCTGCTGAACAGCAAGGTAAAGGTGCGAGCCGCCGCCTACGTAAGCAGAATCTAGTTCCTGCTATCATCTATGGTGGTGGCGAAGAGCCAACGGCTATCTCTATCAAGATTAACGAGTTGGTAAAATCACTTGAATTCGAAGCTTTCTTTTCACACATTTTAACGCTAAATGTTGATGGTGAAGAGCATCAAGCCGTTATCAAAGACTTGCAACGCCATCCAGCTAAAGGCTTCCCAATGCATGCTGACTTCCAGCGCATTGTAAAAGGTCAGAAAATCAACATGAACGTTCCTGTTCATTTTGCTGGTCGTGAAGAAGCACCAGGTACTAAGGCTGGCGGTATCTTGTCTACGCTAGTTTCTGATATCGAAATCGTTTGCCTACCATCACAGCTACCTGAATACTTAGAAGTTGATGTGTCTGGTATGGAAATTGGTGATTTATTCCGTCTATCAGACATCGATCTGCCTGAAGGCGTTATCATCTTTGAACTTGATATGGAAGATGCACACGACCGTACTATCGTTAACATGCAGCCACCAACGGTTGAAGAAGTTGACGAAGACGCTGACGACGTTGATGCAGCTGACGTGCCTGCTACTGAGCAAGGTGCTGAAGCTGAAGACAAAGACGGCGAATAATAAACTACTTCTATATAGCGACCTATCGTTTGCTATATAGAAGCTGGTTCGTTTAGTCAAAAAACAGCAGGTGATGAATATCTCCTGCTGTTTTTTTAAGTAAGGTTTGAAAAGTAGGATAGCTGTTATGTAGGACAATTATCATAGATTCATCTTACTTTTCAAACCTTACCACTCATTTATTAAATTTAAGCAGGATATTTTTATGGCCATAAAGCTTATTGTCGGTCTTGGTAATCCTGGTCAGCAGTATATGTTTACGCGTCATAATGCAGGATTTTGGTTCGTCTATCATTTGGCTCAGCAGTTTAATATCACCCTTGCCCATGACAAAAAATTCCATGGAATGACAGGACGTGGACAAATTCACGGGCACGATGTGCGTTTATTACTGCCACTGACCTTTATGAATAAATCTGGCCAGTCAGTAGTGCCGATGGTCAATTTTTATGGTATTGATAATAATGAGCTATTAATTGCCCATGATGAGCTCGATATTCCAGCTGGTAGCATCAAACTCAAAACCGCTGGCGGTCATGGTGGACATAATGGTTTGCGTGATATCACCCCACATATTGGTAACGATTTTCATCGCCTGCGTGTGGGTATTGGTCATCCTGGTCACAAGTCTAAAGTCAGTGGGCATGTGCTTTCTAAAGCCTCTCCTGATGAGCAGACAGCCATCGATAGCGCTCTAAGCGCCGCTTTTGATGCTTTACCACTGTTATTAGATGGTGATATCGAAAAAGCACGCGCACAAATTAATGGTTTTAAATTACCTGAATAGTATTCGGTCATTCGGATGAGCTGTTTAAATAGCTAAATCGATAATTTATGAGTGACTTTTATTCAAATAACTTTTATTCTACCAATCTTGTCCCCATTAAGCTTTTGATTTGGTTCATTTATATCAGTTACGCTAAGGAAGCAACCTATGCTACTTAATATGCTCAAATGCAAATTACATCGCGCCCGTGTTACTCATGCCGAACTTCACTACGAAGGCTCATGCGGTATCGACGGTGATCTGTTAGACCTTGCCGGTCTGCGTGAAAACGAATCTATCGACATCTATAATGTCACCAATGGCAAACGCTTTCGCACCTATGCTATCCGCGCTGAAGCCGGCTCTGGTATCATCTCATTAAACGGTGCCGCCGCTCATATGGCAGACTTAGGTGATATTGTTATCATCTGTGCTTACGCGCATTTTGATGAAGCCGAGGCCGAAACGTATCAGCCAAAACTGGTCTATTGCAACGAAGACAATACCGTTAAAGACACCGCCAATATTATCCCTGTACAAGTGGCTTAACTGTCATAGTGTTAAGCCGCTGACGTTTATCCGATTGGATACTTTACTAAAATAGCTGAATCTGAATAAGGTTTGGCTTTTTTTTATACAGCCCCTATTTTTAAATTCATAAGGAAGCCTACTAGGGCGTGTCCTCATTTTGAAAATGGTGATAAAAACGAGATAAATTGCAGTCAAACAAGGAAAATAGCGTAGATAATATCAGGATATTGACCAGCTATTTGACGCAGTTTGGCAAAATTTAACCATTTTTAGCCCATTTAATCATTTTCGTTCAGATTGAGGAGATGCCCTAATGTGGTTGGCAGTTATTGCAGTGCTCATTGGTCTGGCTATTCTGGTTTGGAGTGCTGACGTTTTTATTGATGGCGCAACGACCTTAGCCAACCACTTACGTCTCCCTAGCTTCCTTGTTGGTGTGGTTGTTTTGGGTTTAGGGACGTCAGCACCCGAGATGGTAGTCTCTGTATTAGCAGCACTAAACGGTAGCCCTGAGCTGGCGTTAGGCAACGCCTATGGCTCGAATATTATGAATATTGCTCTAGTCTTGGGTACCACGGCACTTATTAGCCCTATTGTTATCCAAAAAAGCATCGTCAAGCGCGACTTACCGCTGTTGCTACTTATCACCCTACTGGCAGCGTGGCAGCTACGCGATGGGCAACTTAGTCAAACAGACGGCGCGCTGTTATTACTAGGGTTGGTAGCGGTATTAACTTTTCAGATTTTGGTAGCTCTGCGGGAAGTGGGTAAAAAAGAAAACAAGAAGAATAATGTGAATGGTGAAGCGCAAGCAGCGGGTCTATTTCGTGGTTTGGCAAGCTTAATAATTGGTATGCTGATAATAGTCTTCAGCTCACGCGCTATCGTTTGGGGTGCGGTTGAGCTTGCAACCTACTGGGGACTGAGCGAGCTGATTATCGGCTTAACGATTGTCGCAGTGGGTACGTCATTGCCTGAATTGGTGGCTAGCTTATCAGCGGCCCGTAAGGGTGAGCATGATATGGCACTGGGCAACATTATCGGCTCTAACCTTTTTAATACCTTGGGTGTCGTAGGACTTGCTGCACTCATCGCCCCTATTAACGCTGATCCCATTATTTTGTCACGTGATGTGTTGGCGATGGTGCTACTCACCGTATTATTGGTGGGGCTCTGTACTTTTTGTTTTATCAGCAAACGACAATTTGGTCGTATTTCTGGATCAATACTGCTGCTGTTCTTTATCGGTTATACAGTAATACTGTCGCAAACTTTTAATCTATAAATTAAAATGGCAGCTATCTGTTTATTTGCTTTGTTTGCGGTTTCTAATCACCCGCCACAGCCCTTCATTCTCTGTTTTTGGCATTTTTAACGTGATGGTATTCGATAGCATATCTTGCACCGCGAGGCCGCGAGGGTTAAACAAGCAAAATGCATAATTAAAGACAAAGCCCAAGAATACACTGGTTAATAAGATAGGACGTGAGCCGCCAATAATACTACCAATAATACCAAATATAAGCGGCATGATACTGGCTGCTAAAATCCGTTTGAATGATTGTCCCCACGTCAGCAAATGACCATTACTATTAACCGTCTTTAAACGCCAGGTCTGCATACCCAAAGTTTGACCACCGCGGCGCCAAAATAAACCATAAAATCCAACCAGCGTCAGCATAAAAGACGGCGTCATAATAAGGTTTTGGTACCATCTCGGCAGTGACTGGGCTTGCGATGATTCTGTACCCGTATTCATGGTCAATAAGGTTCCAATAACGGTCAACACGGTACCGACCAAAAATAATAACGCTAAAATCAACATACCATCATAAAGAATAGCCGCCATACGAGTGCCAGGCTTAGCAATCATTAGCTCTTCAATTTCAGGGGTATGATGCGCTGATGATTTATTTTTCGTAGCAGCTTTTGACGGGCGTTTAGGTAAACTCTTTGACATGGTACAAGCTCATAGCCAGCAGTGAATAGTGGCTCTATTGTACCGTAATTCATCGACTTATCGTACATTATGATGGGAGAAGAATGGCGAGGAAAAGAGTGCTTACTGAAGTTTAGTAGAAAATTAGCACTATTATAAATATAACAGACATAAAAAAATCGCCAAATTGTCATAAGACAGGCGATTGATTTAGTTTTTATCTCAGCTTAATAGTTATATTAACCAATAAGCTTTTATGCAAATGGTGCGCCTGGAGAGATTCGAACTCCCGACCCCTTAGTTCGTAGCCAAGTGCTCTATCCAACTGAGCTACAGGCGCGTATTTTGCACATCATCCACTGCGTTGTTAACAACAATTGCAGCAAATTAGATTGGTTATTATATAGATAATATCGCTTGTGTCAACATCTTTAACCATTAAAACCAAATTATTTTTTGCTTTAATTTATAAAGTTAAGTAACACCAGTTTTTTGCGTTATTACTCTAAAAACAACGAAATAAATGGCGGTGAAGGAGGGATTCGAACCCTCGATACGCTTACACGTATGGTTCCTTAGCAGGGAACTGGTTTCAGCCACTCACCCACTTCACCGAACGATTTAAGACACTTATCAAAATATTTATATTAAAAAATGTATTTAAACAAAACACTCTTTAAAATACAAAATATTCTTTTAAATATAGTATCGAAGCTAACGATACGTCTCATGTCGTGGGCGAGTATTATAACAAAGCCAAAATGAATTGCAAGCATTGTCTACAGTTTTAATCCTGCTTTTACTATAATTATTTATTCATATGACTTTATGGCTTTTTTGACAATGGGTAGCTATAGTATTTGCTACTGATTATAGACTATATTAAAGGATGTGTTATGCGACCAGTCGTATTATGTTTTTCGGGGTTAGACCCCTCTGGCGGAGCTGGGCTACAAGCGGATATTGAAGCCATCGGTCAGGCAGGGGCGCATGCTGCGATTGCCTGTACTGCGATTACGATACAAGATTCGCAGCAAGTTTTTGGCTTTGAGGCGTGCGCGGCAAATTTGGTAAAAGAACAAGCGACAGCGGTACTCGATGATTTACCGGTCAGCGTCATCAAATCGGGAATGCTGGGTACGACGGATAATATTGCCATGCTGACTGATATGTTTACTGAAAACATCATCGCTGAAGGCACGCCTTTTGTATTAGACCCCGTATTGGTGGCCAATAGCGGAGGCAGCTTAGGCGATGAGCAAACGCTAGTTGCTGCCTTTAGAAAGCTATTGCCGTATGCGACTTTAATCACCCCAAACACGCATGAATTACGCGCCTTAAGCGGTGAGCAAGATTTGCATAGCGGTGCACAGAAATTATGCGAACAAGGTACCTATGGCGTGTTGGTCAAAACATCACACGACTTTGATAGTGGCGATATTGAGCAGTATTTATATATAAAGGGTGAAATGGTACATCAAAGTATTTTACCGCGCTTAAATGGCGAATTTCATGGCTCTGGCTGCTCATTGGCAAGCTTTATTGCTGGACGCTTAGCGATGGGTGACGCGCTTGTCGATGCGGTTAAATCAGCAGATAGCTGGATTACCCAAACACTGCGTGCCGCTGATGCCCCGCATCCTGATAATGCTACAGCCCAGCTGATACCGAACCGCTTTATAGATTTTTCAGTATAACTTCTAAATGATAAATAAAAAAAGGCACTCTAATTAAGTTAGAGTGCCTTTTTTATGATATAGCAAAATTATTGCTATACTTCTTAAATCTCACTTATCCCAACATTGGCATAAAGCTCGATGCAAATCCACCAATAAACATCTCAAGTAAATAAAAGGCAAAAAAGGCGACCATTGGCGATAAGTCAATCATACCTAAGTTTGGAGTAATACGGCGGAACGGTGCTAATATCGGCTCCGCTAACATGATAATGATACCAATAATCGGATGCTGAGACTGGGTAAACACCACAATCCAGCTGACGATGATGGAGCCAATGACTAGATAGCGACACATACGCAAAAAGTCTAACACCAAGCTAATGGTACCCGTAAAAAACAGCGGAACGGGCGCGATACCTTTATGCGTCAACGCCGCCTTGCCCGAGATATCAATCAGACGAATTAAAAACATCAAGACGATAGCCGCAATACTGATACGCCCTTGCCCGACCGTTGGAAAAATACGCCCAAACACATCGACAATATGAGTCGCTTTATAAGCAGGGGCAATCATAGGATTGCTGGCATCCATCCCTGCGAACTGCAGCATAAAACGGATAAAAACCAACATCATGGCGAAGGTGGTGACCAAATCAAAGATTTGAAATAACATGTTGTTCATGAAGTGCTACTCAATGTGACATTATTAACAGATTTTAAGATGACGAATGTTATTATCAGGTATTTTTATTACAAATAGGGTATCTCACTAATAAGTGACATACCCCATAAATAGATGGCTACCAGTTAATGAGCGATGGCTATTTACTCATCTCCTCGCTCAGCGCTTGGCTGCGATCGTAGCACGCTTGCATGGCTTCAACGATTTGGCGACCGATTTCATTGGCTTGCATCGACTCAACCGCTGCCTGAGTAGTACCGTTCGGTGAAGTAACCTTGCGACGTAGCTCAGCAGGCGCATCATCGCTGCCCATTGCCATTTTTGCGGCACCCAGCATGGTTTGCATGGCCAGTGCTGATGCTTGCTCTTTATCCAGCCCTAAAGCCACTGCCCCATCGACCATCGATTCGATAAAGTAAAACATATAAGCGGGCGCTGAGCCTGATACGGCGGTCACCGCATGCATGTGTTCTTCATTATCTACCCACATGACCAAGCCTGAGGCTTCCATGACGGCGGTTGCTAGTTGCTTTTGCTCAGCCGTGATATTATCAGTACCGTACAGACCCGTCGCGCCCATTTGAATCATCGCAGGCGTATTAGGCATCGCACGCACGATATTGCCATAGCCGTTCAGCATGTCAGATAAAAGATCAGTCGACAAACCTGCTGCAACAGAAATCACCAGCTGATTGTCCAAGGCATCCGCAAAAGCACTCACCACAGGTTTCATCACTTGCGGCTTTACGGCTAATACCACGATGTCAGCATCAGTAATAGCCGCTGTTGCATCTGCTGTTGGATCAACCGTGCTCAGGCCTTTAGCAGCCAGTTGCTCGCGCACTTCGCTACTAGGATCAGCCACTGTAATCGAACTTGGTTTGATACCGCAGCTCACAAGCCCGCTAATTAAAGCTTGCGCCATGTTTCCGCCGCCTATAAAGCTTATTTTCTTATTATCTAATACTGACATACTTGTCTCCTACTCAAAAAATTCAAAGGTATTCAAACTAACATAACGATGGATAAAATGACACTCAGTTTACCATACTGCTACTGCCATGGTTTGATAAATTGCTGGCGCTGAAGATAGCCCTAACTTTTAAACAATCACTATCAAATAACTACTATTTAGCCTGTTTTATGTAAAACTAAATGATTGGTGATTATTTCAGGAAGCTGGTTGCGTTCAATCTCAATAAATGACTTATCAGACCCTAGCGCCCAACTCTCAAAGGGCGATAATAGTAATAACGGCAACTCATCCTTATGAGCGAATACAGCACTAACCACCACTAAGCTATCACGCAACCAGACAGGCACGCCAAGTGTTTGAAACAGTTTTTTCCCCGCTTGCGTTCGTGATGCCAGCGCAGTGTGTATGCGCTGTTGCCGACCTAATGGCGCAAATGTAATCTCAACCTCACCTTTATCCTTATTTAATAATTGTGCCATCACATTTGGCATAACCTGCACTTGCCAAGTAAAATATTGGCTGCTACGTAAGGGGAGAAAATCAGGTTGATGGTTGGTTAAATTATCACTAAATAAAGAACGTTTAGATAGTGTCTGCGCTTGCTCAGTAAGCGGTATTTTAAGCCATGTTAGCCAGTTATTGCTTAGGCGATACAGCTGCTTACGATAACGACGGATGGTGTACGACTGCTTGCGACCTTGCCAAAAAAGCTCAGTTTGATGGTCGTGGTCATGGCGCTGGCTTAGGTTCAATACATCATCGACAAGCTGCTTAGCAGGCGGTAATGACTCATCTTGCCCCAGCCAATGATGTAGCAATTGGCGTTGGCGCTGGATAGGTCGTTTTTGTAACACCTCAATATTTAGCACCCGTTGCGCTGGAGCACAGCAGAGAGAGCTGACCTCACTATCATGCATATCTTTTGCCGCTTGTGCACTGATTGTTAATTGAGCATCACTTAATAACTGTGCACTACGAGCAATATTATCGATAACATTTGGATTGTGTTTCGCCAATATCGGCATGATGTCACGGCGCAGTCCACTACGTACGTTATCGCCGCCCTCATTGGTAGGATCATCGATATAGGGCAGTTTTAGATGTTGAGCATAGGCGCTAATATTGGCCCGCTTTATAGTGAGCCAAGGTCGCCATAATACGATACGATGCACGCCTTGCTGTTGTACGCGCCACGGCTGCATACCCGATAAACCATTAACCCCAGCTCCTTGAATCAGGCGCATTAATACCGTTTCCGCTTGGTCATCAGCATGATGCGCTAATAATAAAACATCGTCTTGACTGAGTTGCGCGCGCATCACGTCATAACGGGCTTGGCGGGCGGCTTGTTCATCATGGCCCTTTACCTGCGCCTGTAAAATAGTGCAAGGTATGTTTTGAGCTGCTGCCCAATCGGCAACATGCTGCGCCCAAACACCACTATCTGCCTGCAAGCCATGATTGACATGTAAAAGCTGGGGTAAAAATGACAGCACGCCTTGTTGGTATAATTGCACACACAATGCTGCCAATACCAATGAATCACGCCCACCGCTACATGCCAGCCAAAGTCGCCGACCGTGTAGTTGTGCACCATGTTCAGCCACACTGTCCAATAATGCTTTTGCCAAACTATCCTCTATCGGCAGTTCTGCGATTGGCTCGATAGGATATGGAAGAATTGCACTGCTAGTCATAATCGCTCTTATTGTTTGACATATATAATTAAAATACTTTAAAAACGCTACGATACTGCGGGTATAGTTTTTTTGCAGCCTCTGTCTGCGTAGGCACAGCAAGCTAGAAAAAACGGTACCTGCAGTACGTGATGTAGCGATATTACTTCTCACTGACTATAAATGAATCAGTCTAGAAGCTTAGGGGCTGTATAGAATTCAGCCCCTAAAGGTTCATAAGTTAATAGACACAAAAAAACGCGCCATAAAATGACACGTTTTTATTTTAACATTAAGCACAGACTTATAGGATTAAAAGCTACCTATTAGCCGTTCTAAATAACATCGATGCGCTGGTCGATACACTGTTAGCCACGTGCTACTATTATCGGTTTTAAAGTGAGTCAACTATACGGCCCTCTAACAATACAAAAGCTAGTAAAGCATAAAGCCAGAAAAACAGTACACTAGCAAGGCAACATGACTTCAGAATCAAAGGACTTCAACCTTTCATAGCGTTGCTCACAACGCTCATGCGCATCCAAATCTTTGAGCCCATCTAATTGCTCAACCAATAGTGCTTTTAGCGCATTCATCACTGGCTGTGGCTCAACATGAGCGCCCTCACCCTCATCAATGACCGCATCAATTAAGCCCATTTGATATAAATTAATAGCGTTCAACTTCAATGCTTCACTGGCATCTTGGGCTTTTTCAGCGGTTTTCCATAGAATGGACGCACAGCCTTCAGGAGAGATGACCGAATAAATACTGTTTTGCAGCATGTTCACTTTATCACCAACGCCAATCGCTAATGCGCCGCCTGAGCCGCCTTCACCGATAATAGTGACGATAATAGGCACTTTTAAGCTAGAAAAAACTGCAATACTTTCAGCGATGGCTTGCGCTTGACCACGCTCTTCGGCACCGATACCAGGGTAGGCGCCTTGGGTATCGACAAAGGTCATGACCGGAATATTAAAGCGCTCAGCCATTTTGACCAAACGAATAATTTTGCGATAACCTTCAGGGTTTGCCATCCCAAAGTTATGGGCGATACGCTCACGCGTGCTACGACCACGGTGCTGACCGACCACCATCACTGGCATACCATTTAGACGCGCAAGTCCGCCAAGGATGGCCTTATCATCAGCATAGGCACGGTCGCCATGCAACTCATCAAATTCAGTAAACAGCTTATTCACATAGTCCATAAATAATGGACGTTTGGCATGCCGTGCAAGCTGAACGCTATCCCAGACGGTACTCATAGACGCTTCCCTTTCATAGTTCTGTTTAATATAGTGACGTTTAGTATAATGATATTTAATATAGTGACGTTTAATCTGGTATCGTTATCGGTCTAAAATAATAAAAGTACAGTTGTAAACTCAATAAAAGCTATAGTAGCACATCTTATATGGCATGACATTATCGACGAAGGCGCTTTTGTTACGTTTATATTTAACGTAATACCTATAATCGTAACCACCAAAAACTGTAACCACTAAAATCTAGGCTTCTACAATACTCAACTTCACACCCCATTTGGCGAACTGATCAATTTCAGTATGTAGGTCGGGCAATAAGAAAGCATAGTGTTCGTTGCTCTCGCCAACGGTGATTTGCCAGCAATTTTCATCAATGACTTTTAGCGCTAATGCCGGTAATTCATAATCACTGCGGCTGTGATGCGCCAGTACGGCCAAACGTAGCAACAAACACAGGTAAACAAGCGCATTGCCGCCAATCACACAAGTCTGCTCTAGCATATCGGCCTTAAGCTTTCGGCGATGATTGAGCATCAACTGCGCCATACGCTTTTGATCGACTTGCGAAAACCCAGGTATGTCCGAATATTCCATCAAATAGGCGCTGTGCTTATGATAGCTACTGTGGGCAATCGCCAACCCTATTTCGTGTAAGGATGCGGCGCGTCTGAGTAAATCCCCGTCATCACTACTCAAGCCAAGCTTATCTTGTACTTGCTCAAATAAATGACGACTGGTTTTTACCACTTGTTTGGCTTGTTTTTTATCGCCTGAATAACGCTTAATCAGCGCCAATACACTGCGGTCACGCACATCTTCGCTCGCAAAACGCCCAAGCATGTCATACATAACCCCTTCGCGTAGCGCACCGTCTGAGTAAGTAATGGTCTCAACACCCAGTACTTTCATCACTGCTCGCAGTACCGCAACACCCGCTGGGAAGACCGCTTTTCGGTGTTCTTTGACGCCTTCTAAGTCAATATCTTCGACGTTACCGATTTTAAGTAGTAATTTTTCTAATTTTTTGACCCCTTTATAAGTGATGCGCTCCTGTTCATCGGCCCAGCCTTTAGAAACAAGGACGTTACGCACCGCTTTAATCGTACCACTTGAGCCAACCACACTGCTCCAGCCCGTCTTTTGATAACGACCACTAATCGCCAGCACTTCTTTGCGAGCGCCTGATATCGCATTAGTAAACGCTTCTTTGGTAATCTGTCCGTCAGCAAAGTATTTTTGGGTAAAAGCAACACAGCCCATCTGTAAGCTTTCGGTCAGTAATTGATTGAACTCTTGACCAATAATAAATTCTGTCGAACCACCACCAATATCAATGACCAAGCGCTTATCACTACTGGCATTGGTGTGCGAGACGCCCAAATAAATCAAACGCGCCTCTTCACGCCCAGCAATGATTTCGATAGGTTTAGGTAAAATCTTATTGGCACGGGTAATGAAGTCATCGGCGTTTTTGGCTTGACGTAAAGCGTTGGTCGCGACAATTCTAATACGCTCAGGAGGTACCGAATCTAAGCGTGCGACAAAGCGGCTTAGGCATTCAAGACCGCGCTTTTCAGCAGCGGCACCTAAAATATTATGCTCATCCAATCCTGCCGCCAACTGTACCTTTTCAGACATAGACACTACTTTTCGCACCTCACCATGATCCAGACGAGCAATGGCCAAATGAAAACTGTTGGAGCCGATATCGATGGCTGCCATCATTTCATCTTCAGCAAGTGGTGGGTTTTTCAGGTAATTATTGGGCATAAGAAAAATCGTACCGTGTCAGATAAAAAGAGAGTATATTTAAAAGATTTCGCACTTTTAAAATATAGAATGTAGGGGATAAAAAAGTAATCACACTTAGGAATTAAAGACATCAAACTTATAGCAATTCAGCACTGAACAGAGGCATTCATATCGATAGCGCCGTATAGCACGGTTGCGCTCTTAAATCGAAGCAATTATATAGCAATTTTTGCCATTAAAGCATTTATGCCAAATGCTGGCAAGTAAGCAACCAGCATCGCTAAACACTGTTTTAACCATCATTAATAAAAAACTGAGAGTCAACTTTTAAGCTTGTGTTGCCAATGCTGGTTTGCTACATTGAAAATATAGATATATTGCGATAAATAACAATTACTTATCTTAATATTTATGAGTGCTATTAGACAATAGCCGCATTTACTTTTTTGCACTAAATGCACCTCATGAACCAACTAGGTTATATAGCCAGCAAGGAAGCTAATATCATGAAACAGCCTACCGCCCCAACAACGCAAACCAAAACAATCATCGCCGAAAAGGCCAGTAATGGTTATCTTGTCAATGCAGAAAACCCAACCAAACAGAAGTTTTATGACTTTTATTTAGACGAGCATCAAAACATGGCCTGCCGTCGGCTACATTTCGCCGGCAGTAGCTTTGGTCTGCTAGGATTAGCAAAGTCTCTCAAGAATCGCTCAGTAAAACCTCTTGTTAAAGGCATTGCCGCCGGATACGCCTGCGCATGGGTGGGACATTTTTTCTTTGAAAAAAACAAACCCGCCTCTTTTAAATCTCCGCTAAAAAGCTTTGCCAGTGATTTTCGTATGTACACCGATGTACTGCGCGGCAATTTAAGCTTAAAAGATAGAAAATTTGATAAAGCTCGATAAAAATAAGTATAGTCGATCTACTATAAAACAAACACAGTAAAACGAACACCGCGCTACTGGGATAAATTTTGCGCAGCCTCTGTCACGCTTGCGAACAGCAAGCAAAGAAGATTTATCCCAGTAGCGCGTTATAATATTTGTACTTATTTTATTTTTTAGTACACAGCTATTTAGCGCAAGGATTTACGGAGTATTTTACCCACAGCCGTTTTAGGGAGCTCATCAATAAAGGCATAAGCTTGCGGACGTTTATAGCCTGTCAAACGCTCTTTGGCAAACGCAACCAACTCATCAACCGTCAAGCTTGGATCATTTTTAACCACAAACGCTTTGGGTACTTCACCGCTATGCGCATCTTCAATCCCAACGACGGCTACCTCCAGCACTTTAGGATGTTCGGTCAGCGCCGCTTCCACCTCATTAGGATAAACATTAAAACCTGACACCAGTATCATGTCTTTTTTACGATCAACCAATGTCAAAAAGCCCTTTTCGTCTAACCTACCGATATCGCCAGACTTAAAATAACCATCGTCGGTAAAGGTCTCTGTATTATCAAGACCCCAATAACCTTGCATCACTTGTGGTCCTTTAATCCCCACTTCTCCCGGTGTTCCAATCGCACAGGCCGATCCATGCTCATCGATGATTTTGATATCCATCATGGCCAAAGGTAAACCAACACTGCCATTAAAGGTATCTATCCCTGGTGGATTAAAAGAAATAACCGGCGAAGTCTCTGACATACCATAACCTTCATTGATAATCATGCCAGTCACACGCTGCCAGCGTTCAGAGACGGCTTTGATAATTGCCGTACCGCCACCGATAGATAATGCCAGCCGACTAAAATCAAGACCAGCAAATTTTGGATGATGCAGCATGCCGTTAAATAAGGTATTAACCGAAGGAATCACGTGTGGTTGATGCTGCTCAATGCTATTGACTAACCCATCAATGTCACGCGGATTGGTGATCAAAACATCTTCCCAGCCGCCATAAATACCCAGTAAACCACAAACGGTAAACGAGAAAATATGATAAAGCGGCAAAGGATTCAGTATTTTAACCTGCTCGCTACGATCTGCTTCGACAACTGTCCCAAACATCGCATAACACTGGCAGATATTGGCCATCACATTATAGTGCGTGAGCATCGCACCTTTTGGCTTGCCCGTTGTGCCACCCGTATATTGTAGTAACGCCAAATCTTCGCGTGCAATCGTCACCGGCTGACATTGCCCAGCATGGTATGACTGCATAATATGAGCAAAACTAATATCACGTTTCACATCAGTATTAGCTGATGTGGCATTGGTGGCACTAGATGCTATAGTTTCTGAGCGTTTGTTAATAACGTCGTCGCTCTCATTGGTAATAACTGACAAATCATTAATTTGACTAAGTAACGCAATATCGTTGTCTTGCGCGGCAGCGCTTGGGTCAATAGAACAATGTACGACTAAGGACAGTTGCGCTTTAACCTCATCGTCCAACTTATCATAAGCAGCTGTCATACCACCAAGAACAATCAAGCCACAGGCTTGAGAATCTGTCAGCTGATGCGCCAATTCATAGTGGGTATACATCGGATTGACGTTTACCAATACTGCCCCTACCCTAAAACAGCCGAGTAATACCACCGCATATTGCAATATATTTGGTAATTGCACCGCAATGCGCTCACCTTTTTGGATATTTTGCGCTTGCAAAAAAGCAGCAAAGCGGTGACTCGCAGTATCTAACTGTGCAAAAGTTAAGGTGGCCGCGCCCATACTAAAAGCAATAGAATTACTGTGCTGATCGATTTTCGGTTGTAGTAAGTCGAGCAAATTGTGCTTATCGTTTAATACATCCAAATTATTTTTTAATCCATACTCCTCGTAAGCCGTTTGCCATAATGGTGGAACATGGGAGCTTGGCGCGCTATTTTCAAAGCTATTATTCATCAGGTTGCATCCTTGCTAAATCGTGATTGTTATCCTCAGGATAGCACAACTGGGTCTTTGTATTACAGGCTCAGAAACAAGGAGACTTTTAGGTTGTAGAGCATTTTTATTCCTAAAAAACACCCTATATTTATTAAAAAATGCTTTGCTAAAATAAGATTCAACCACAAAAAAACCAGCACAATAACTTTAGCTACTGATGCTGGTTTTTATTTTAGTTATTTAGCGCTTGATACTTTCAGTAAATGACTTAGGCTTTTGCCATTTCAGCAAATATCTCATCAGCGGCCTGAATCGTTGCTTCGATGTCTGCATCGCTATGTTTAATAGACATAAAACCCGCTTCATAAGCAGAAGGCGCCAGATAAATACCGCGATCTAGCATACCGTGGAAAAAAGTGTTAAATACGTTCATATCGCATTCGGTCACTTCATCAAAGTTTTTTGGTGCGCTCGTTGCAGTGTCTTTGACAAAGAACATGCCAAACATGCCGCCCAATTTATTGGTGCGTAGATTAATGCCATGTTTGTCAGCAGCAGCTTGAATACCATCTATAAGCTTATCTACTTTAGTCGATAGTTCATCATAAAAACCATCTACCGTTAAGTCTTCAAACATGGCGATACCAGCACGCATTGCTAGCGGATTACCTGATAGCGTACCCGCTTGGTAAACGCCGCCTAGCGGTGCGATACAAGACATGACTTCTTTTTTGCCGCCAAATGCACCAACGGGTAAGCCGGCGCCGATGATCTTGCCGAAGCAAGTCAAATCAGGGTCAATACCAAAATGCGCTTGCGAACCGCCAAGTCCAACGCGAAAGCCAGTCATGACTTCATCAAAAATCAATACGGCGCCATTTGCTGTACATTCGGCACGCAGCGTATCATGGAATTCTTGCGTCGGAATAACCATGTTCATGTTGCCGGCGATTGGCTCAACGATAACACAAGCAATCTCATCGCCCCATTTCTCAAAGCACTCTTTTATCGCTTGTGGGTCATTATAAGGCAAAGTAATGGTGTGCTTAGCAAAATCCGCTGGTACACCTTTAGACGTTGGCTCGCCGATATCGAGCATGCCCGAACCCGCTTTTACCAGTAAGCTATCTGAGTGACCATGATAGCAACCTTCGAACTTAACAATCTTATCACGCTCAGTATAGCCGCGCGCCAAACGAATCGCACTCATGGTCGCTTCTGTACCTGAGCTGGTCATACGAATCATTTCAACACTTGGAACGATTGCACAAATTTTATCTGCAACGGTAGTTTCAAACGGTGTTGGCGTACCAAAGCTTAAACCATCGTCAGCAGCTTTTTTGACCGCATCGATAACTTTTGGGTGCGCATGGCCCAAAATCATTGGACCCCAAGAGCCTACATAATCAATGTAAGCATTGTCTTCGGTATCATAAATTTTGCTGCCGTTAGCACGGTGCATAAAGATTGGCGTACCGCCAACCCCTGCAAAGGCGCGGACGGGCGAGTTCACACCGCCAGGAATATGTTTGCGAGCTTGCGCAAAAAGTTGTTCATTCTTTGTACTCATAATTATTCTCTATTTATTATTTCTCTATCACTTTATTAGGGCGTATTGAACATTGATGGTCTTAAGCTTTTTTAACTACTGACGACTTCAGCTTCATTTGACCAAAACCGTCAACTTTACAATCAATGTCATGCCCATCTACTGGATCATCTAGCAGACGGATGCTTTTAACTTTTGTGCCAACCTTAATCGACGTCGAGGAGCCTTTAACCTTTAAGTCTCTAATTACCGTCACTGCATCACCATCTTGCAGCTCATTACCAACGGCATCACGAATAACCGCCTCTTGGTCTTCAGCATCTGCCGCGTCGGTTTCAGCTGCGGTCCACTCATGAGCGCACATCGGACATACCAGTAACGCGCCATCTTCATATGTATATTCAGCATCGCATTTTGGGCAATTGGGTAAGCTCATAATTTCCTCGTCAGCCGTGATAAATTGGGTGTATTCTAGAAATATCATTGTACCGTAACTCGCCAGCTTTAACCAATTTGTAGCGTTGAAAACGCTGCGTTGCGCCCAACTTACATCTTAACGATTGTCTTATTGATGACGTTTTTTATGATGGTGTTTTTTATGGTACTCTTCTTTAACTTGACTTGTCTTTAACTTGATTCGGTTCTACCCCTTTTATCTTTAAAGAGTAAAACTGAAATAGACACTCTAACAATGGGGTTTTACGTTAAAGTTTCGATAAACACAAACCTTTGATAAATACATACTTATAAATAGGATAATAACAATGGCTCAATCTATAAATGAATCGACACTGCCACAGTTTTCCCAACTAACCATTCAAGGTGAAGATGCCGAAAAGTTCTTACAAGGGCAGTTGACTTGCGACATGACCAAGCTAGGGCTCAGCTATCAAGCAGCAGCCATCGGTAACCTAAAAGGTCGGATTGAATTTGGTATTTGGATTAAAAAACAGGCTGAAAAGCATTACGATGTGGTGATTAGCGCTGATTGTGGTGATGCGCTGCAAGCCCACTTAAATAAATTTGGTGCATTTTCTAAGTTTGAAACCAGCGCGCCTACTGCCATTTATCCTTGCGTGCTTGCTGATGAGCCGACTTTTAGCCACAAGGACGACCACAATACACTCGATGACACCCAAGCTTGGATGCAAGCTAGTATCGCAGCGGGCAACTATTGGATTGTAGCGGCAACGCAAGGTGTGTTTCAGCCACAAGAGTTGCGCCTACACCAGCGCGGCGGTATGGACTATGATAAAGGCTGCTATCTCGGTCAAGAAGTCATTGCCCGTATCTATTTTAAATCAGCACCGAAAGCATTTTTACACTACGTGCAAGGGTCAGGCGAAGTGCCAGCCCCAGGTGAAAAGTTAGAGAAAATCCAAGTGGTTAATGCTATCGAAAATGCAGAGGGTTTTGCAGCCCTAGTTGTTGCCCGTCCAGAATATCTTGCTGATAGTGAGCTGACGATATTAGCATTACCGCCTGCTTTGCAAGCTGATGTTGCCCGCCAAAAATAAAGCCAATCATCAGCACTATTTAATGCAGTTTTACTAAAACGCAGCAGAGCAATTTATGAGCCATATTGCGGTACTCGGAGCAGGCGTGGTAGGTGTTACCACCGCATGGTATCTTCGCCAAGCGGGCTATGATGTTACCGTTATTGAGCGTGAATCTGCCGCAGGGTTGCAAACCTCATTTGCCAATGGTGGGCAAATATCTGTCTCACATGCCACGCCTTGGGCCAATCCTTCAACTCCGATGAAAGCAATCAAATGGCTGTTTCACGAGGATGCGCCACTACTTTATCGTCTACGTGCGGATAAAGCGCAACTGAAATGGGCGCTGCAGTTTTTACAAGAATGCCGCGCAGATAAAGCCGATGCCAATTTGGTACAAATGGTTCGTTTAGGACTATATTCACGCGACGCTTTGCAGCAACTGCGTGCTGATATCGGCATTGATTACGAGCAACAAACCCGCGGTATCATGCATTTTTATACCAATCAAGCTGAATTTGATGCCGCCATCGCGCCGACAGAGCGCATGCAAGCGTTAGGCTGTGAGCGTTATGTGATTGATATCAACAATGCTGTTAGTCTCGAGCCTGCCCTTTATCCCATCGCCCATAAGTTAAAAGGCGCGACTTATACCAGCTGTGACGAATCAGGCAATGCCCATTTATTTACCCAGCGTTTGGCGCAACGCTGTGCCGAATCGGGCGTGCGGTTCTTATACGATACTGACATTTTAGCCATCAATATCGACGCCCATTCCGCTCATCCACACATTCATAGCATTACCATTCAACCCAAAGATCAAAATGCGCAGACTTTTAGTGCCGATAGCCATGTACTGGCACTTGGTAGCTATAGCGTGTCGCTAATGAAGCCACTCAATATTCATTTGCCTATTTTCCCTGCCAAAGGCTATTCTGCGACTTATCAGGTTAATCCACGAGCCCCGCATTTAGCGCCATTTATTAGCTTGATTGATGATGAGTTTAAATTGGTCACCTCACGCCTTGGAGACAAGTTGCGCGTGGCTGGTACAGCAGAGTTTAATGGTTATAATCTAGATTTGAATAGCACACGCTGCGAAGCTATTACTCGCCGAGTGCAGCAATTATTTCCTAAAGGCATCGTTGCCAACTCAGTACAATATTGGGCAGGACTACGTCCGATGACCCCGTCAAATGTGCCGCTCATTGGACGCGCCCATATGGGTCAAGTCCGTCATGGTAGCCAAAACGCGGATGCTACCTTTGATAATTTATGGCTCAATACTGGTCATGGCACGCTTGGCTGGACGCATGCTTGCGGCTCGGCAAAAGCCATTAGTTTATTGATACAAGGCGAGAATCCACAGGTAGATTTTGATTTTATAGGTAGATAGTCGATCCACTATAAAACAAACACAGTAAGCGAATACCGTGCTACTGGGGTAAATTTTGCGCCGCCTCTGTCTGCGCAGGCAAACCATTCATCACCGCATTACCACTTAACTGATTCATTGAAGTATCGCTGATCAGCTCGTTACGTACAGCGCGGATAAAACACCTCAAACTTACACAAGGATACTGCACATAACATAGCAAGGGCTTTTATCATAATTAAGTAACACTACAAACATTGGTCATACAGACAAAGCGTTTGAAAATTCATATATTGGTATCACAAGTTAGCCATTGGCTGTCTGCATTGCAGTTTCAAGTAATCGTAAGCAGTCAGAAATAAGCTACTTATTAAAAGCAGTACTGAGTAAGAATCATAAATAATAACTTGGATACTAAAGCGCTTTATAAGCTATTAATTTAACTTTTAATTAATTAACACTATAAAAGACGCAATAACTTATAAAAGGAATATAACTATGAATGAACATACTCTAAAAGGCGATTGGAAACAAATGAAAGGCTCAGTAAAGCAAAAGTGGGCTGACCTTACCGATGATGACCTATTACACATTGAAGGTAGCCGTGATAAGCTCGTGGGTAAAGTCCAAGAGCGTTATGGTCACAGTAAAGATGACGCTGAGCGCGAAGTAGATACGTGGCGTACTGAAAACAAATACTAATTCATGACTTTTTTATAACATGATTTTCTATAAAGAATCATTTTTATAAATAGTTAGCTAAAAGCCGCATTAACCTTAATGCGGCTTTTTTATGGGCTAGATTTATAGTTTGGCGTATACGGTATTAGGAAAACATAAAACCCAGACACGATAAAACCGCATAGCAATCGACTGTTATGCGGTTTTATTGTTAACTATCCATGTTACTTATCACGACTGTCTTTTATGCATCCTTGCATAGCATTCAGTATATTGTGATACTGGGCATCCTGCCCTATTTACTACGTCTATCAGCAGTTAACGCTGACATCAGCAAAGTTTATGTGTCCTTACTTCATTTACGTTTATCATCCTGATAGTGGTAAATGAATCATTATCCTTAATGCGGTCAACTCAATCCTTGAGTCACATTCCCTAATGCCGTGTGACTATAATGCCCAATTCCCACTCTCATGTTAAGTGGCGTAAACGTCATTACGTGTAAGCATATGCTTACAACGACGTTATAAGCACTTATTTTTAGCCCATTTAATCGCTTTCGTTCAGATTAAGGACACGCCCTAGTATCGACTATAGACTCAATCTTAAAAAAGGTATTCTTAAGAGAAAACACCCTGAATGAGCGTCTCTCATACGGTTAGCGATAAACGCCCTACTTAGCAAGAGTTATCTCACTCAAAACATCGCATCATTACGAAATTATTTGAAACATTTACAACTTACTAACGTGAAAGACATCTGTTACCAAGTTTTTCGCCTTAAAATGTATGTAAGAAATTATTTCAATAAGTTATTTGAGCACGACCAAACTGTCAGACATTATAAGAGATATAGTTATGAGAATATTACAACATCCCAAAATTAAAACAGCCTTATCTGCTGGGCTTGGTGTGGCATTATTAGGCGTCACTGCTGGCGGTACTGCTATGGCCTACGATAACCAGCCTGTCTATCGCGGTGATAGTAGCTATGGTAATGATTATCGCAATGGTGACTTTGGCCGTATTAGTCAGAAATTACGCCAAGACCTGCGTCGTAGCGGCTACCATGTGATGGACATCAAACCTGATACTCACCGCGGCAATCGTTCGCTCACGGTTTATGCCAAAAAGGACAATCAGCCATACGAACTTAAGTATACTTATCCTGGGCTTAAGCGTATTAGTTCAAGTAAAAAAGAGTGGTCAAACGTCTGGCAAGATAAAAACCACCATAACGGCAACGGCTATTATGATAATGGCAAGTATAAAAACCACAATAACCGTTATAAAAACGACGATATTGAAGATAATATCAAAAGAGAAGCACGCTACCCTACTATCAAAAATCGAGCCATCAGAAAGGTAGAAGGTATGGGTTATCGGGTAAAAGACATCGAGCTTGACGAAAAAAATAATCGTGGTGTCTTTGAGATAGAAGCCAAGCGCGGCTCACAAGAGTATGAGATATTACTGGGCTATCCAAACTTAAATGTAATTAAGATTGAAAAAGATTAATCCCAAAAAATAGCCAACGACCTCTTACTGGCAATAATTTATATACCATCAATCTGGAGCGTTGGCGTCATTTCTTATGTGATGCCTTTGGGTAGATAAGCCAGTGCTAGGACGAGTTAGCGTTTTCTGATGACCCTTTATTGGTCAGTATTAAAAAATAATAATTCATGAAATATTAGGAGCATTTACTATGAAGATATTAGCTTTCTCAACGCTAAAAACCGCTTTTTCTACCGGCATGGTAGTTGCCTTATTAGGTACCGCCGTTGGTTGTACTACTGTGACGCCAGGATACGATAATCACAAAGTCTACTCTTCACAAGGCAATCATCACGGTAATGGCAACTATAAAAACAATGGCCGTTACCATCAGGGCAATTATAATAACGGTCGCTACAACAATAATAATGGTCGATATAATAACAATCGTCGATATAATAATAAAAAAGGCCATCATAAAAACAATAACGGCCGCTACAACAATAACAATGGTCGATACAATAATAACAACCGCTACAACAATAATAATGGTCGCTATCAAAACAACCATTACCGTTATAAGTAAAACAACACTCTCAGAGACATCATAAAAAGAACGTATGCCGCTTAATGGTTATGCGTTTGGCTTTTAATTTTGGCATCGTTGACCTCTTGATGCCTTCGGTCAAATAAACCAGCCTTTGGTTTGTCTGGCCATTTTTTTATCGCTCTACGCTAGGTGCTTTACCATAGCCATTTTATGATAGACACTTTTAATATATAGCCGATCCACTATAAAAAAATACAGTGCTACTGGGATAAATTTTGCGTAGCCTCTGTCTGCGCTGGCACAGCAAGCAAGAAAAATTTGTCCCAGTAACACGTGATAATATTTGTACTTATTTTATTTAGGACTGACTATAATTAGACACTTTTAATATAATAATGGGATAACCTTATGATAAACAAAACCTTTTTAAAGACCACCACTGCTACTGCTATGGTTGCTGCTCTATTAACGATAACAACAGGCTGTGTCAGCGCTCCTGGTGGCTACAATGCTTTTGGCGACGTTTATGAAGATATTTATAAAGACAGCAGTGTGTATAAGAAACACAAGAAAACCATTAAGAGCATCGATAAGGATTTTTATCGCCCTGCGATCGAGCAGCAAGCGGCCAATAAAGTCAGCAGTATGGGCTACCGGGTTAGAGATGTTAAATATAAAAAGGGCAACAACACTATTAAAGTAAAAGCCGAACGCGGCGGCGAAGACTATAAAATCGAGCTAGGCTATCCTGGGTATAATGTGCTTAAGGTTAAAGAAGATTAAACATTTAGCCTAGAGATCTAATACTTCGATGATATCGTATGCAGGCGTCTCATAAGGATGCGCCTGCTTTAACGCTGCAATAACCTTATGAATGGCGGCTTCATCAACCACCATTTCTACTCGCCACTCATCGACCCTCTCTACCTTATCATGTGACCCTATATGGGGATTACTGCCTGCCAGTGGCATAAACTGCCCTGTTCCTTTTACTTGCCAACAACACTGCTCATAACGCCCAATCGTCCCAGCTCCCGCAGCAAACAACGCTGACTTAACCTGCTCCAATGCTTCTTCTGGAATAAAAACGGTGAGTTTATACATAAACGGCTCCCATAAAATCTAGTGATAAAAATTAGCTGAAACTATAGTGAATTCACTTTAAAACTGAGACAGTGCTATTGGCTATACGACGATCGTATCGCTTTTATTTTGAACCGACTATATAAGTTTTACTATTTTTTAGATAACGAGGCATGGTTTGTCCATATATAACGTAGCAGCCAATCCTTTGCCTCACCCGCATAATCGATGCCAATATATGGACGCAGTGACACAGGTGGCTGACAACCATCGTCTTCAACCCAGACTTCTGAGGCAGGAATAATAGATTCGAGATTAGGTAACATCAGTTATCACCTGCTTTCAAAAGTTTGTATTTACACTCTATTATTACCGCAGTATAAATTTAACACAAAAGCACTTAACTAAGGTTTAACAGCGCATACCTTTACCTATTGCAACTGATGTTATACAGACACTTAACTTTATATGATAGTAATCTTAATAATGGCTCTACACATTAAAATTAATATAATCAAAGGGATAAGATCATGAGTAACTCTAATACGCAAAATGATAAGCAGAAAAACAACAATGATAAAGCAGAAGATAAAAAGGACGACGTAAAAAATAATAATACAGCTCAAGATTCAAAAGATCAGAGCACTAATAAAGAGTCAGACAATAAAGATAAAAACTCACACAACAAAGACAACAAAGACAACAAAGACAACAAAGACAACAAAGACAACAAAGACAACAAAGACAACAAAGCATCCGATAATGACAGCGAAAAAGATAGTGATGATTCTGATAAAAAAAGTTCTGATAAAAAAGATAAAGACAGTAAAGACTCTAATGCCGATGATAAAGACTCATCATTGACAGACACGGCAACGACTAAAGCAAAAGAAATGGCTGGTACCTTAGCCGATAAAGCAGCCGATGCAATGGATTTTGCTTCTAAGAAAATCAAAGAAGCACGTAAAGACAGCTAATTTATTTACTTGCATAAAAAAGCTGAGCCCATGGCTCAGCTTTTTTTCTATACTATAAAATTAACCCAGATAAATTACTTAACTTAATGGCACACCAATACGCTTAGCGACTTCTTCATAGCCTTCGATCACATCACCTAATGACTGACGGAAACGGTCTTTATCCAGTTTTTTCTTAGTGACTTTGTCCCAAATACGGCAGCCATCTGGTGAGAACTCATCACCTAGGACGATACGATCGTGGAACACGCCAAACTCTAGTTTGAAATCGACCAATATTAAATCGCCTGCATCAAATAGTGCTTTTAGTACGTCATTGACTTGATAGCTCAGCTCTTTCATTCTCGCCAGCTGTGCCTCATTAGCCCAATCAAGAGAAATAGAAAGTGATTCATTGACCATCGGATCGCCAAGCGCATCATCTTTATAGAACAGCTCGTAGGTAGGCGGCGTCAAAGCCTGCCCTTCTTCTACACCCAAACGACGCACCAAACTACCAGCAGCAAAGTTACGTACCACGCACTCAACCGGAATCATCTCTAAACGTTTGACCAAAACTTCATCATCAGACAATTGCTTTTCAAAATGCGTCTCGATGCCAGCATCCGCCAATTTTTGCATGATAAACGCATTAAAGCGATTATTGACGACGCCTTTGCGTGCCAACTGCTCGATACGTTTGCCATCAAGCGCTGAGGTATCATCGCGAAAGTGTAGAATCAGCAGATCGTTGTCTTCTGTTTCATAAACGGATTTGGCTTTGCCTTTATACAGCAGTTGTTGCTTTTGCATTATCGGGATTCCTGTTCGTTCAAGCTTATGTGGTAAAAACGCGCAGATATCACTGGATCTGATAATACAGTATTAATGATATATGCATTAGTGACCGTGAAAACCAGCGATACAAATAGAGAAATGGATTTAATTTGAGGTAGGGCTTACCGTACGCTGAGGCTTCGGCAATTGATACTGGCTGCCTGATTCGTTTTGTAATTTGAGCGTATTTGCACCCGCGTTAGGGGTTTGATATAAAGGCACAAAAGGGGCTGTTTCTTTGGTAGCTGGCAGCTCTATAGGCGCCAATTTTTTGCTTTGTTGGTATTCTAGGCTACCGTTGTCACGCTTACCCAGTAAGTTTTTAGCAGTTTGGCAGCCGCTCAATACTAGGGTGCTGCCCAAAACTAAGGTTAGCATCGCGGGGAATATCTTTGTAGTCGGTGATGATGTTTTCATCATGTTATCTCTCTAAGTTAGCAATTAACACTCATTTGGGCAACTGGCGTATTATTTTACCAGACCTTATAGCAGCTACTAAGCCTATTTATTAATAACTGGCTTAGCCTCTATAACGCTTGGTTTTATAATAATCTTGCGCGCATCTATAGTAAGTTTGCACGCACCAAGGCTTCATCAATCGTCGCATGATGTTGTTCTGCTAGCCAAACCAATGGCAAGCGGATACCGTTATCTATCATGCCCATTTTATATAAAGCATATTTAACAGGAATAGGGCTGGACTCGATAAATAAGTCACGGTGTAAGTGTTTGATGACATCATGTGCTTTATTAGCCGTGTCAAAGTCGCCGCGCAAGGCTGCGGTAAAAGTTTCGCTCATGGCTTTTGGTGCCACGTTGGCAGTCACCGAAATATTACCTTTGCCGCCTACTTTCATCAGCTCAAGCGCGGTACCATCATCACCAGATAGAACAACCAATCTGTCACCAACAGCTTTAATTAATTGCTCACCGCGTCCGACCGACCCTGTTGCGTCTTTAATCGCTACGATATTGTCTATATCTGCTAAGCGCTCAACCGTTTCTTGGGCGATATCAACGACCGTACGTCCTGGTACGTTGTAGAGCATCTGCGGGATGTCCACTGCTTCAGCGATGGTTTTATAATGCTGGTATAAACCTTCTTGCGGCGGTTTATTATAATAAGGCGCGACCAATAACGCACAGTCTGCACCCGCATCGGCAGCGTCTTGGGTCAGCTTAATCGCTTCGGTCGTATTGTTGGCGCCTGTACCAGCAATCACTGGCACACGGCCTTTGACATGCTGCACAAAATAGCGAATCACCTCGCTGTGCTCTTGCATAGATAACGTCGCTGATTCACCAGTGGTGCCAACGGCGACTAGGCAATGTGTACCTTGTTCAATCTGCCAATCTATGAGGTCTGCCAGACGTTTATAATCGACCTTACCGTCAGGGTGCATGGGCGTTACCAAGGCTACCATTGAGCCTTGTAGTCGGGTTTTGATTTCGTCGTATGCTGTGCTCATAACCGTGCCTTACTGTATTATCCTAGCTTTTATTAAAGCTGTCACATGATAGGTCGTTTGCAAGTGCCTTTTAACTTAAAGCTCAACGTTTAATAAAAATAACGTAAAAGGCAATATCTTGCGTGATGTTAATACTATTTATTTATCTCTTCTAAAGTCATTAACGCTATTTTTATCGGCTGCCACTGTAATTGGCTGATAGCAATAAAAACGCCTGTTAGTGTAGCATATTTTACTTTAACCGCTATCAATCAATTGAGATGCAATATCTAAATTGAGCGCCAAAATACGCCTACTTTCTCTCGCCGCATCTCATCAACATTCGGCTCAAGCCTTATTGCCAAGTAGAATATTCGCTTAACAGTCAGTTTAGCGCAATGCATCAGCACTGATAAGTCTTTTAGATAGTATTAACGAATCGTCAACACATCGATAGTGGGACGATACAACCGAAAAGGCAATCCTCGAGTACCAATACCGCTACTAACAAATATCTGCGCACTACCGTGCTGATATAAACCGCGCTGCTGACCCATACGGCTGCTATTTAACAAGGTTGACTGCTCACGACTACGCTCGATATCTTTTTGTTTTTGTGCCAGCCATATATTTTTTTGCGTTGTTTTTGCCGCGCCAGTAATCAATAGTGGTCGCGGCTGCAAGGCTTTTGGTAAATCTCTAATACTATCGAATCGTGAAGCCAAAATAATGACTGGCTTGGTAGCAGTCGCAATTTCTGCCCCTAGAGCGGCCTTACCTGTTGCATTGGCATCCTTAATATCAGTGAATTGCTTCGGCACATCCTGCCAGCCGCAGAGCGCTGCGACAATGGAGTTGTCTTGCAAACTCTTATTGGCAGACCCAGCACATTTCAGTGGTAACGAGGTACATTGCTGTCCGATATAACTGATATCGAGCACATCAAAGGTACTGGCCAAGGTGTCTTCTAATAGGGGCTGTCCCTGCTTGGTGGTGTTAATCGATTGATAGCGTAAATCCGAGGTGCTCATCACCGTATAAACAGGTTTATTAACCCCTTTAAACAGCATCAATTGTCCCACCAAATCTGCGCTTGGATAATATAACCAATCACCCGTAATCAATACCGCATCTGCTTGTAGCGCATTAATAGTGGCAACAAGCTTGCGAATATGGCGCGGCTTTCCGCTATATATTCCTATGCGTAAATCAGCCAGTACAGCGACCGTGAGCGGTGTTGATAAGTCCAAATCAATCGCCTGATGCGCTAAGCGTAGACGGTTGGGCTGCACCACCACGGTATAAAAGTATAGCCCCATTACTAGTGAAATCATCAGCACAGATAATAAAGATAACTGCGCGAGCATCGGTGACACTGCTTGCAACCAACCGATGATTAATAGCACAACCCAAACAGGCATGGTATAAGCCGCGTAATATAACGCTAACTTAAACCAAATGCGCATAAAACGCTTGGTAGGATTGGCATTGAAGGTTTGTAATCCTGACCACAGTACGATATACGCGAGCAATGCTGCTGCCGTAGAGATACTTAGCGTATAAAAAGCGTGGTCATCAATCATAATTACCTGATAATTATATAAGGGTACAAACCAATTAAATGGCTCACCCTATGTTAGAACGTATTGAACAATAAATAAATCACTCAACGAATAAATTAAAAGATGCCCTACTAATAACAGTCATAAAAACGGGATAAACATCAGCCCATTCAGATAATGATCGTTTAAATTGAGAACATACCCTGATCATCGGATAACAACAACCACCTGATTAAAATAGACATCTGATAAAAAAATCAGCCATTATAGAGGTCGACCTCTATGATAAACAAGTACAATTATCACTAAGGCATATTGTGACGTACTTGTTTTTGAACGGGCTATTTGTGACTGGCTATCTATAACGGCTACTCAATACGTAAGCCGATAATACCAGGAATCCCCTGACGCATAATCTCAATGGTCACCACACCTTTTTCGGGTAATGATGAAACAGCACCAGAAAAGTCATTGACGGTTTTAATTGATTTTTGATGCAGGTTGGTAATAACGTCACCCGCCAATATGCCCGAGCGCGCCGCTAGCCCTGTCGGCTCGACAGCAGTGACTAATACGCCAGTCTTATTATCAGAAGCCAACTCTATTTGCTCCTCTGAAGTTAGATTACGCAGTGCCAACCCTAAGCTTATCTCGTTATCTTGCTGAGCACGTCCTTGTGATTGCATATTATTGGATGCGTTACGAAGCTTGCCAGTGATAATCGATTGCTTGCCATCACGCTGAATCTGCACACGAAACGCATCATCAGGACGTGCCCGATTAATCAGGTTCAATAAATCTGACGCCTCCATAATCTGCACATTGTTATATTGCAAAATAACATCCCCTGATTTTAATCCCGCTTTTTGAGCCGGCGAGTCGGGGGAAACACGAGTCAATAACGCCCCTTGCGGACGCGCTAAATTATAAGCCTCTGCCAGATTGCGATCGATATCTTGCGGATAAATACCTAAATAGGCGCGAGCCACTTCACCATTGGTTTTTAGCTGCTCGTAGATATCCATCGCTGCATCAATCGGAATAGAGAACGACAGTCCCATATAGCCGCCAGTACCACTAAAGATACGCGAGTTAATACCGATGACTTCACCACGCTGATTAAATAAGGGGCCACCTGAATTTCCAGGATTGAGTGCCACATCGGTTTGGATAAATGGCACACTGGTCTCACGTGAAAAATTACGCGATTTGGCGCTGACGATACCCGCCGATGCTGAATAATCAAAGCCAAATGGCGAGCCAATCGCCAGTACCGGCTCCCCTACTTTTAGGCTATTTGAATCGCCAATAGGCAACGCAGGAAACGTGGTACCTTTTATTTTTAGTACGGCCACATCTGAGCGCTCATCACTACCTACCAAGGTCGCATCCAGCTCTGTGCGGTCATTGAGGGTGACAGTAATGGTGTCAGCGCCTTCGACCACATGATGATTGGTGAGCATATAGCCATCTTTGGTGATAAAAAAGCCGTCCCATAAGCGTGCTCAATCGCGGGTGTCGCTGCCTGCTCAGGGATACGCAAGCGATCACCAAAAAACTGCCTCAATAACTCAGCAGTTTGAGCCTTGGCAAGTTCCGCTTCGCTGACAGTTTTGGTGACATTGACGCGGGCGACTGCTGGGGTGACTTGTTGAACTAAGCCAGAAAAATCTGCCGTAGTGACTGCTGCTTCAGCGGTCGGCATGGTAGCGACATTAATACTGGCTACCATCGCTGTGCCAATGGCAAGCGCTAATGTACTATGCTGCAACCAATGCTGCATTTTAAAATTGGATTGTCCTCTAAACATATTAATAGGCATATTTCCCTCCATATAAGTGATAATTATTATTGTTGAGATAGTCGATACTACATAAATAAATACACAGTATTATGACGCAGGACTGGTACAAAGCTTGCTTGCTTGCTTACTTGCTGTGCCTGTGCCAACAACAGAGGCCATAAAAAATCTATACCAGTCCCATGTATCTCTTTTATATTGACCTGATAAATCTATTAGGTTACTGGCTTTTATAAATTTTTGCCATCGACCATTTATATTTATGGATTATACCCTTTAACACAGATTGTCATAGTCGTGACGTGCATGACAAACGCGGCTACTGTATGATAAATAAAAAAGCGCTAATTTGCTGTAGTAATAATCAAGGATAGGTCACGGCACAGTTATTGCTTACTTGCTTTGCAAAGCATTACTACTTATCGAGGCTATCTGAAAGAGGTAACATCGATAAGGACGAAATAAAACCATGCTATGATAGCAAGCCAAATAATTTCATAAGCAAACAAAAGTCATATTTTAATAATATTATTGACTATACGTTAGTCATATTGATTAACATCACCCTTATTTGCATTTCTAATGATTTAGGAATGCTTTTGTCTATACTTATTTGTAGTAGTTATATCATACCTAACTCATGTGGTGATTTATGCTGTGATACATAGCGGCTACTCTTAGCGACCAACACTATCGCTCAGCTGTTCATGTTGCTTGCATCAACCCATAAATATGCTGCCTATAGCAACTGCTCTATAGTGGCTATTGATAGGTATGAAATATGACAAGATTATAAAAGGATTAATTTATGGATACCGCCCTACTGCTATCCGGCGTGGTTGGGATTGGCATCGCCGCCCAATGGTTGGCTTGGTATTTAAAGCAACCGTCCATTTTATTTTTATTATTGATTGGTATTATCGTTGGCCCTGTGCTCGGCGTATTTGACCCCGACTTGGTATTAGGCGAGCTGATGTTCCCCTTTATCTCCTTGGGGGTGGCGATTATCCTATTCGAAGGCTCGCTAACGCTCGAGTTCGATGAAATCAAACAACACGGTACCGTCGTGCAGATGCTGGTGTCCGTCGGCGTCCTTATCACCATTGCCATCGTCGCGTTATCGACCTATCTATTATTCGATGTCGACCCGCTGATAGCTTTATTATTCGGTGCGCTGGTGTGCGTGACGGGCCCAACGGTGATTATGCCGCTACTGCGTAGTGTGCGTCCCAATAAAACCATATCCAACATCCTTAAATGGGAAGGGATTATCATTGACCCGATTGGCGCTATCGCCGTGGTTTTGGTCTATGAGTATATTATCTCAGGTGGCGAAGCCAGTAGCATTTTGCTATTTGCCAAAATCGTAGTATTGGCGACTGCGCTTGGCATGGCGGGTGCTTGGGTATTGGCATTCCTCATGCGCCGTCATATGATTCCTGAGTTTTTGCGCAATGTCTTTACCCTTGCTTTTGTCTTAGTCTTATTTTCAGTATCAAACCATTTAGAGCATGAATCGGGTCTATTGACGGTTACGGTATTGGGCGTTGCTCTTGCCAACTGGCCAAAATTCCCGCGTGAGACGATTTTAGAGTTTAATGAATCGTTAACCATTTTATTAGTCTCGGTATTGTTTATCATTCTTGCTGCCCGTGTTGAGCTTGAAAGTCTGCTTAGCGTGGGCTTTGCAGGATTGGTATTGCTAGCAATCGTGATGTTTGTCGCACGCCCCTTATCGGTGTGGGCATCTTCTATTGGCTCCAACTTAAAGACCAATGAAAAGCTGATGATTAGCTGGATTGGCCCGCGTGGTATCGTTGCGGCTGCTATCTCATCGCTGTTTGCTATTCGCTTGCAAGAATATGATATTCAAGGCGTTGAACTGCTAGTGCCATTAGTATTTTTGGTCATTATTGGTACAGTAATGATTCAAGGTTTGGGCGCAAAAATGGTTGGTAATTTCTTGGGCGTACGTGAGCCTGAAACCAACGGGATTCTTATCGTTGGCTCAAACCCTATTGCCCTGTTGGTAGCCACCTCGTTAAAGGAGCAGGGCTTCGATGTCATCGTCGCTCATAATAACTATACCAATATTGCCCGCGCACGCATGAGCGGTCTACGCACTTACTTTGGCAATCCCATCTCAGACCATGCCGACCATCATCTTGATCTTATCGGTATTGGCCGTTTATTTGCCATGAGTATGGACAAAGAGATGAACACCTTGTCTGAGATTCATTACCGTCATGAATTTGGCGAGCGCAAGTTATATCGTCTCAAATTCAGTGATGAAAAAGTTAAAAGTGAGCGTGATGATAAGCAATCAAACTTCCACTCACAATGGCTGTTTGATGATGCCACTTATACCAAGCTTGCCAGCATGCTATCGAAAAAAGCCCGTATCAAAATCACTAACATCACTGACAGTTATAGCTTTGAGCAATATAAAGCTGATAATAAACAGTTTGTTCCGCTCTACACTATCGACAAAGAAGGCAAGCTACACGTCATCACGAATAAGTTCGATGGGACAGTACCCCGTGATCGCAAGCTCATTTCACTGGTCGTGGAAGATGAAGTACAACCAAAGCCAGTCGATGTAACGCCTAAGCAAGAGCAGGCGCGTATGGCTGCCGATGCCAATTTTGAGTCCAAATCAAAAGCACCTGATAAGCGTAAAGAAAAGGAGTTAAGCGACGATAACGCTGACGTAGCAGAGCAAGACCCTGCAACAGCGACCGACAAAGATAATAACCCTGAAACAGACAATGAGCAAAAGGTCTCAAGTGACTCATCAACCAGCGCTAATGATAGTTCCTCGTCTGAATCAGCGCCAGCCAAGCCAACAACGGCTAACGATAAGGGTGCAGAATCAAAGTCTGAACCTGCTAACACTGTTGATAAAGGTGTAATGTCAGCCAATTCGACCGCAGAGTCAAAGACCACTTCTAAGAGTAAGCTATCTAGCAATACCAACGGTGATGGTAACGCCCCTAAAACTAAAAAAGGCTCACTTGATCCAAATCGTCTGCCAGACTCTGGTCAAAACAATGCGACTAGCACTGGCGCTGATGCTAGTTCTGATGCTGACGCCAGTAAAGACGTTGTGCAGAAAGATCTAGATAAGAAGAAGACAGGTAAAGAATAACTGCTGCTTTTTTAAAATTAGTCTATAAAATACAAAAGCCCCAACGGACAGTTGGGGCTTTTTTCTTCAGAGCTATAGGCTCTAAATAAAATCGATACGATTGTAATAAAGTAAATAGCCACGTGCTACTGTTATAAATTTTTCTTGCTTGCTGTTCACAAGCGTGACAGAGGCTGCGAAAAATTTACTCCAGTAGCACTCGTATCGGTTTTAAAGCGTATCAACTCAGCTCAAACCTGTCCTGAACCGCTTGCCATATACGTGCGCTAACCTCACTAGCCGTGCCAGTTGCATCAATACGCTGTATACGCTCGGGGTACTCGGTCGCCAGCGTGCTAAAACCTTTATGCACCCAAGTAAAAAACTCTGTTGCTTGTTGCTCAAAGCGGTCGGCTGCGCTACGTTTATTGGCGCGCGCCATACCTTCTAATACGGGCAAGTCTAACCACAAGGTCAGCTCAGGTAATTGCGTCAAAAACTGCTCGATAAGCAACTCAATCTTGGCACGTACTGCTTCATCACCATGCGCCCGCCCAAACCCTTGATAAGCAATGGTCGAATCAGTAAATCTATCACATATCACCCATGTGCCGCGTTGTAGCGCTGGCAATATCACTTGCTGCATATGGTCACAGCGTGCGGCAAACATTAATAGCAATTCTGTATCATCATTGATAATCGTCTCAGGGTCTAACAGGATAGCGCGCAAACGCTCCGCAAACGGACTACCGCCCGGCTCACGAGTACGCAGATAATCAATACCACGCGCCTGCAAATGTGCGCATAACTGCTCGATAGCGGTGGTTTTACCCACACCTTCAGTGCCCTCAAAACTGATAAAGCGCCCTTGAGTCGGTGTAGTGGTGTTTTGAAACAACGGTGTTTGGGTGGATGCTGACATGCTATGACCTTATGTCATTGATGAGCGTTATATTTATAATGATAACGCTCAATAAACGAAATGCTCAATAAACGATAGGCTTCTTATTTAACAACAAGCTAAAGAAACCACTTACTGCGCCGGTGTTTGGGCTTTCTTTTCACGCATGACGCTGAGATATTTTTTTACCGCTTGATTGTGCTCACTCAAGCTGCTGGTAAATTTATGTCCGCCGTTACCGGTCGCCACAAAGTATAGTGCCTCACTATCAGCAGGATGCAAGGTCGCTTCGATGGAAGCCGCAGACGGTAGGGCGATTGGTGTGGGCGGCAAGCCATCAATTTGATAGGTATTATAAGCAGTTTTTTCATCGATGTCTTTACGGCGGATATTACCGTCATAGCGACTGCCCATACCATAGATAATGGTCGGATCGGTTTGTAGGCGCATGCCTTTATTGAGGCGATTATTAAACACTGCTGATACCAAAGGACGCTCTTCTACCACGCTGGTTTCTTTTTCGATGATAGATGCCATCACCAGCGCTTCATAAGGTGTTTTATAAGGCAAATCAGGCGCACGGTTTTCCCACGCGTCGGTCAGCGCTTGCTGTTGACGCTTATACAAGTCAGTCAGCACTTTTTTATCACTGGTGCCTTCACCGTAATAATACGTATCTGGGGCAAACCAGCCTTCAAGGTTATGATTGACGATAGCATCATCACTGCTGGTCACCGCATCGGGCAATATACCTGCCAAATCCAATGTCTGAGCAATACTGGCATTGTCGTTATCATTGCCACTAGCGTCGGTCAGTGCCTCTTTTATGATATTGTCATTATCGCGTAACGTTTGATATAAATCCTTCGAGGTTTTGCCTTCGATGATTTGTACCTTGACCATCGCCGCTTTTGCCCCTTGCCCCAGCACTTGTAGTGCTTCAGCAATGGTGGGATTTTCTGGTAATTGATAGATACCCGCATGCAGTGGGCCATCGACTTGCGACTTGATATACAGCTTGGCGATACTGGCAGAAAACAGCGGAATCTGCTGTTGCCATTGCGGCAATAATCCATAATACGTCTGACCCTGCTCAATCGTGACCATCTGCTTTGGCTGCTCAACACGTCCAAATAATGTCTGATAAACCATCACTAGCAAAAATGCAGCTATGAGCCCCAGCACGAGTAGCACCTGATAGCCACGCTGCATAAAAAACGATTGATTGTCCGCTTTATACTCTCGCGGCTTACTGTCTCCACTGATGAGTGAGACATCCGTTGCTGGCGGCTGCTCTACCTCATCGACCTCTGGTTGTGTATCCGCCAGCGTGGTATCAACCGTATCGACACGCTCGTCAACAGTGCCATCTTGCTTATTCGATGGCGTATCATTAGGACGTTCAGGAGGCGTTTCAGGTGTGGGCTTGCTCATGGCAACTCGCGAGGCAGAAGTTTGCTAGAATTTAGCACTGAACTGTGTGATTTTCAATGGTATTTGCTTAGCTTATGCATTAACTTGGTGTTTATAACAAGTTATATCGCTATATCGCTTATTAATAATTTTAAATTTTAATTCTGATAAGAAAATGGGTTATGAATCTACATTTTAATCAAAGTCTTGCCAAAAACTATAAGTCTGAACCTCAAAGGATTAGGGTACTAAGTGAAGATTGGGTCGCTAATCAAGGCTATTGCCCAAATTGTAATGCCGAACCATTGGTTGAATTTGCTAATAACCAACCTGTCGCTGACTTTTATTGCGGATATTGCAGCGAGGAATATGAGCTAAAAAGTAAAAAGGCAAAGTTGAGTAACGTTATTAATGATGGTGCTTATAACACCATGATTGAACGTATCAGTAGCGAAGATAATCCCAGTTTTTTCTTTTTAACCTACTCTCAAGAATATACAGTCAATAACTTTTTAATCATTCCAAAACAGTTTTTTAAACCAGACATGATTATAAAACGCAAACCTTTATTAGCCACTGCCAAACGCGCAGGTTGGGTTGGCTGTAATATCGATTTGCGTAAAGTGCCCGAATCAGGGAAAGTATTTTTGGTCAAAGACCAGCAAGTTATACCACGCGATAATGTCACCGAACAATTTCAAAAAACCTTGTTTCTACGTAAGCAATCTACAGCTTCGCGTGGTTGGACGCTAGATGTGTGGCAATGTATCGATAGACTAGAAGACAGCTTTTCTCTCAATCAAGTTTATGCGTTTGCTGACTTATTAAAACTCAAATACCCTGAAAACAACCATGTTAAAGATAAAATCCGTTAGCAATTACAAGTATTACGCGATAGAGGCATTATTGAGTTTTTGGGTCGTGGACATTATCGAAAATTATATTAAGTTTGATTATCATCCCAAAGAGGCAAATAAGCGCTTGCCACCAATCGTTCATAGAACTTGTGCGGAGGATAGTCCATCTCCAACCCATCATTTACTTTAAAAAAAGTGTCCATATTATCCTTAATGCATTTAGAAGATTTATTTTTTACATGTTTATTCCAGCCTACTAATAGTCCTAATGGCGTACGAGAAGCTTTGGTAAAAGCTTGTCTTTTTACGGTAAGCGCACACATCACAGGTTCATCATGAAACAGTTTGTCTACGCCTTGCTCTATGACTTCTTGACGTATATGCGCATACTTAAATGTCCCACCAAATGCTGTATATTTTTTATCTTTTTCAGAATAAATAATATTGAATGCTATCTTTGAATAACCCGCTAAGTGAACGACTTCATCAGGATATTTTTTTGCTTTACGACATATTTCACTAAATAGCATTAATCGGCGGATTTGTAGTGGGATACGTTTTTCTTCATAGGTAGTACGCATTTATTATCTCCTGTTAAATAATATTTAATAAAATACGATCAATTTCTAAACACCTTAAATTATATTAAACGTTTCTCATTAAAGCGTTCAGGCCTCGGTTGTCCTTTATTATCACGGTATACGTCTGCGATTAACTCCTCTCTATCGTCCCATAAAGGTAAACGTGCCGTTGCAACGAGACGGTCATGAAACTTATGCGGTGGGTATTCTGATTCAATTTCATCATTGATTTTAAAAAAGTGTTCTTCACGATAATCGACGTAAGCGTGCATTCTATTTTTAACATAGTTATTCCAATACCAAACCAGCTGGATAGCTGTGCGCGCGGGCTGAGTAAACTGCTTTAAATTGACTGTTAGCGCCCTTGTTACTGGCTCATCGTTAGGGAAAACTCTAATACGTTGCTCGATAACTTCTTCTCTTGTTTCTGCATACTCAAACACACCACCAAACGCAATAAACTTTTTAAAGTCTTTCAGATACATAACACCGAGCGATAACTCAGTAAATCTTGATAAGTGAATAATTTCATCAGGTTGTTTCTTTGCTAATTTGCAAATCTCATCAAAAATTAATAGTCGACGGATTTGTAGAGGTATTCGTTCATCTTCGTAGATGTATTCCATAGATTTCCTTCCTTATCAAATCACTATAATTGATCGATTTTCCTTATCGCACAAGGCTACGTAACAAAAGACGATCACTTCTTTTTGAGCGCCCTTGCTAATCTAGCGGATATAACTACTAAAGAAATTTTGATAAGCGTATATCGGGGATAGTAAGGATGAAAACAGATAAGAAATTAAAGAAAGTCTTTCAGATAGAGATTGTCGAGACGTTGAGTAATATCGTAGAAGTTGGCGCAGAGAACGAGCAAGAAGCACTATTAAAGGCGCGGGTAGGTATCGCAATGAGGAAGTTATTTTATATGCTGATGATTTTATTGACACTAAATTTAATATTTTTAAATACGATTAAAATCACTTAAAAACCTACCACTTCACCCGATAATAACGTCAGACTATTCATCGGCATGACCCCGCGCAGCGCATTGCAAAAGAACAGTTGGCTTAACTGTGATAAATCTTCGTCTTTTAATGACCTGATAATGACAGGATTTTTGCTATTCGACAATGTATCGATAATGACTTGTCGCATCACGCCCGCGACGCCCGATTGTGCCATAGACGGCGTGTACCATTGTCCTTGAGTTAAATAATTCGAGTCATGTTTATTGAGGTCTAAAAGGCTGTCGGATTGTGAGGATTGCGGCTCTAGCAATTGTGAGTCTGATAATTGATAAAACACATTGCTCATCGTGCCTTCAACCCAGCGCCCGCTCATATCACGCAGCAAACCTTCGCCAACACTAGCACTGTCTAGCCCTGCATTAGACGCTAATCTATGAGCCTTGATGGCTTGAAGCTCGCCACTTGCCAGCACATTATCCAGACGATTAAGGCTTTTGAGTCCTGCTAATGGCGGCGGTAGGCAGGCGAGCTGTGAAGACAAGCAAACGGCAGTACTGACAGGCTGCATGGGGACTAAACGCTCACCAGATAAGCGCAACTGCTCAGCCGTGCCAACGAGCATCGTAGAAGATTTTAGCCAAATCTCGCAAGCGCTACCAGAGGCGCTGGGCGTATAACCATAACCACCAATATCTTGCGCGGCACGGGAGACGATGAGCTTGAGCATACCTTGTTGTAGCTGCTCGGCGTGCGTTTGCAAGGCCACTAATAAGAGCTGGCTATCTAAATCGAGATGCAAAGAGCTGGCGTGAGAGTCAAGCCGCTGCTGATGATAGTCCAACCACAATATCTGACCATCGATGACGCCCATGGTAGTAAAAAAGCCATCACCGTATGCCAAACCGCGATTGTCTAATGAGGTAGTTACTGCTGTAACATCTGTACTGTTGCCTTGTGAGTTTAGGCATAACCAGCGGTTAATCGGCGACATCATCGTTACTATGGTTCCTACAAAATAGTTATCACAAGCTTAGCTATCGTCTGGCTGGACAGCGGTTTTATTGATGATCAGCATACAGCTATAGAACTCACATTTTGCCAGTTCTACTTTGTGTCCACCGACGACTTTATTTTTAGCAATTTGACCATTAAGCATATCAGCGATTAGTCTACCACCCTCTTCACCCATCAATTGGCGCGACAGTTTATAAGCCTTTTTGGCATGATTTTGACTCAGCTCTTTTTCTTTGTCAGAATCAGTAGGATTAGCAAAGTACCAGCCAAGCTCGAGATATTTTTCAGAGTCAATCACATCCAAATAAGGCTCATCCGTATTCATAAAGCGATATTTGGCTGCTGGATTACTGGCATAGTCTAGGCTATTTTCATCAGTACTCCGCACCTTCCCAAAAGATGATTTAATACCCTCTAACTCAGTTATATTGAGCGACTTTACCTTATCAGTACCCCAAGCCGATACATCATATTTCACTTGTGTGCCTTGCTGAGCAGTCGCGCCATCCAAGTCAGCATTAGAGGCAGCATTGTCCTGCACTGGCGCATTATTCTCTGTTTGCTTGCTGTCGTCTACAATTGTTTCAGCATTGGTATCTGATTTTTGGAGATCGTCTTTGCTGCTGTCACAGCTACTCAACGATACTCCAACTGCCATAACCATACCAACCACAAAGGTTTGTAGCGTGCTATTCCACATGGGCGATTTACTCACAGTTTTAAGTTAGTCTCAGGATAATATCAACGTGCTGGCAAATATAGCGCTGATAATGAAAAATTTTATTAATAAAAAGCGTGGTTAATAAAAGCTATAACCCAGCAATCATTAGAGTAGATTGATAGAGTGTTTTACTATTATATAGTTTACCGAACTGCTTAACACTTGACCACCCTTTACGTTACGGATAACACTCCAAGAGGGTACAGATTTGTTAAAGACCTTTTTGGATAAAAAACCTGCTTAATGAAAGGCTTACTGTTCAAGCATCAAGTTTGTTAATCGCCATGTTATCCCTTATGATGATTGGGTTTTGATGATTGCATTATCGACTGTTTTATCGATTTTTTATTCTTAGTTTATTGCTTCCTTTAGCCAGTGGACCCTTTATGAACCAACACTTTATCGTTATCGGCAATCCGATTGCCCACAGCAAATCTCCTGAGATTCATCAGCAATTCGCCGCACAAGTCGGTATCGATATCTCGTACGAACGCCAATACTGCCCCGATGAGGCCACAAGCTTTACCGCCGTGATAGAAGCGTTTTTTCATGGTGGTGGCATCGGTGCCAATGTCACAGTGCCGTTTAAGCAAGTCGCTTATGATGACTGTGCGGCGCGCGGTGGTTTATCCGAGCATGCCAAAGTTGCTGGTGCGGTCAACACCCTGCTGTTAAATAGTGAAATGTTGAAAAATGGCGCATCAATAGCAGAAGCACTATACGGCGATAATACCGACGGACAAGGGCTGGTCAATCATATGACAAGCCTAAACTGGCCGCTGAATGGCGCACGTGTGGCTCTCATCGGTGCAGGCGGCGCAGCACGTGGGGTGATATTGCCCCTTATTCAAGCGGGTATTGGCCAGTTAACTATTGCCAACCGTACAGTAACTAAAGCAGAAGTATTGGTCGATGAGCTTAGCGCGGCTAGTCCTACTATCGCTGATAAGCAGATTAAAACCTGCCCTACAGCGGCATTAACTGGCGCGTTTGATATCATCATCAATGCGACCTCTATCGGACTGTCAGGTGAGACATTGCCATTGCACGATGGGCTCAGCTGCCAGTATGCTTACGACATGATGTATGGTCGCACGCTGCCATTTTTAGAGCACTTTGCTGCGCACAGTGCGCAAACCTCAGACGGCTATGGCATGCTGATTGGACAAGCTGCTTTGAGCTTTGAGCGTTGGACAGGTCATGC
Organism: Psychrobacter sp. AOP3-A1-26; assembly: GCF_052378235.1. Taxonomy (NCBI): domain Bacteria; kingdom Pseudomonadati; phylum Pseudomonadota; class Gammaproteobacteria; order Moraxellales; family Moraxellaceae; genus Psychrobacter; species Psychrobacter sp. AOP3-A1-26. The sequence continues at coordinate 38,727 of NZ_JBQSXN010000003.1, read as the reverse complement.
TGTCGATGTTGGACAGGCAAGTGAGGCATTAAAAGCCCCGTCAGTATAAATGATATTTCATCAATGATATTGTTTGCTAACCAAATCGTGTCAGTAGCCAATTCTCAATACGCCGTAGCGGTACGCGCAAATTGGTTGAATGCATAACGATGCCGCCACCAAGACCGACCATACAGCCGAGTAAGGTATCAAACAGACGCGCGCGCATCACCTCTTGATAAGCCGTTGGCATAAGCGACATACCGCTACCGTATTCGGCAATAAATATCGTCAATGGCGTAATAAATATAACAGCGAGACCATAATGCCTGTCCACTAATGACTCAATACACAGCATCATCACCAATATCGAAGCGGCCACGCCCCATATCGACAAACCCCAAGAGAGCATCCAACTCGCCAGCCCTACCCCTATCAATGTCCCAAGCAAACGATGAAACTGCTTAATCCACATCGTCCGCAAATGAATACCTTGAATGATAAGAAAACAGCTAACTGCTGCCCAATACGGGTTGGACATGTCCAGCGTCACTGCGATTAGTAACGACAAACTGACGAAGCCTGCGACAATAATGCTTTCGCTGATGGTATCTGGCTCATAACTATAAATCGGCGTCGGTGACGAAGGACGCGTCGCCAATAGAAACAGTGAATATAGCAGCCCCATGATTAAGGCAAAGCCACTGCCAAGCATCACCAGCCCCATTGCTGGCATGATTTGCTCCATGGGTACAGGGATAAATAAGGCAATGGCACCTGACATCATGATAAACAAACCCGCGGGCGGCGGCTGGCGATAGTGACGTCCAAAAACAATAATACCAAAGGCCATCAATGCAAATACGGGCAGCCTGAGCCATGGTATTTGCTGAGCTAATAGCCCAAGCGCAAAACACAGCGACATAGCAAAGCCCCATGCCATCATCGTGATTACACGGTGCGGCAGCGTACCGACTAGAGGCAGGTTTAAGATAACCATGGCCCCGAGCGATGCCTTGATACCCGAAGATAAATGACCAAAATAGGCGCCGACAAATACAGGAAAGCTAATCGCAATCGCGGCAATAACTGGCAAGTGCCATGGTCGCTTACTGCGATTTACTTTTAATAGATGGCTCAGCTCCCCATTAATTAAACGCTTTAGGCTAGCCAATACTTGATTCAGCCAAGATGCTCGCTCTTTTTGCTTCAATGCGCTCATCTGTGGTTTCTCTTATATAATAAATTCATATTTCTTTAATTTTTTGTCCGATTCTTCTTTATGGTATTTAAAACGCCCTAGTATAGTCATCGCTTAATTATGGTCATTGCTCGACTAAAATATAACTAAAATTTATACATAAAACACCAACTAATGAATATTAGTTATAAGTTGTATATTTGTCGTCCCAGAAGATTTATACTCGTATTAACACCATAACAGCTAACTTTTATCAAGGACGACTTAACGACTATTATAACGGATAAGCTGTTACTCATAAATCCACATGACAACCGATCATATGACAATCAAAACAGTGTCTACCGCTATTCAAAATAAGTAAATATCGCTGACATGAAATGGCTCGAATGCGATGCCATAAGTCTATGATAGCGAATCAACCAAAGAGAGCGATTATGTTAACTTACAAAGCACCCTTACGTGATATTAAATTCTTGATTAATGATGTTTTTGATTACCAAACGCATTATAAAGATCTAGACAATGGTGAGAACGCTGATCCTGAAACCGTCGATATGATTCTTCAGGGTATGGCAGATTTTGCTGAAAACGTTTTAGCGCCTTTATATCAGCCCGCTGATGCAGAAGGCTGTCATTTTGATAATGGCGTCGTGACCACGCCAAAAGGCTTTAAAGAAGCTTATAATCAATTTGTAGAAGGCGGCTGGCAAGGTATCTCATACCCTGAAGAATACGGTGGTATGAACTTACCGACTTCATTGAACCTCATTAAAGCTGAAATGATTGGTACCGCTAACTGGCCTTGGGCGATGTACCCTGGTCTATCAACCGGTTGTATCAATACCATCATGCAATATGGTACCGATGAGCAAAAAGAAACTTACCTGCATAAATTGGTCGAAGGCTCTTGGGCGGGCACCATGTGTCTGACTGAGCCACAATGTGGTACTGACTTGGGTCAAGTTAAGTCAAAAGCCATTCCACAAGAAGACGGCAGCTATAAGCTTAGCGGTACCAAAATCTTTATCTCAAGCGGTGAGCATGATTTAACCGAAAACATCGTCCATATCGTACTAGCGCGCCTACCAGGTGCGCCAGAAGGCACACGCGGTATCTCATTATTTATCGTGCCGAAATTCTTACCAAATGCTGAAGGCGAAATCGGTGAACGTAATGGCGTCACTTGTGGTTCGATTGAGCACAAAATGGGTATTAACTCATCAGCAACTTGTGTTCTGAACTTTGATGATGCAGTCGGTTACCTCATTGGTGAGCCGAACAAAGGCCTCAAAGCCATGTTCACCTTTATGAACACCGCGCGTATCGGTACTGGTATCGAAGGTCTTGCCCATACTGAGCTAGCATTCCAAAACGCCCTACCTTATGCCAAAGATCGTCGCTCAATGCGTACGTTATCAGGTACCAAAGATCCTGAAAAAGTAGCAGATGCCATCATTCATCACGCTGACGTACGTCGTATGCTATTGACCCAAAAAGCCTTTGCTGAAGGTGGTCGCTCAATGATTTATCATTCAGCACGCTATGCGGACAAAATGGCGCAAGGCATTATTAATGGCGATGATGAAGAATTTGAGAAATGGGATGATAAGTTAGGCTTCTACACGCCAATTCTTAAAGGCTTCCTAACTGAGCTTGGTATTGAAGCGGCCAAACATGGTCAGCAAGTATATGGTGGTCACGGTTATATCAAAGAATGGGGCATGGAGCTGATCGCTCGTGATGCTCGTATCGCCACTATGTACGAAGGCACCACTGGTATCCAAGCACTAGATTTACTAGGTCGTAAAGTTATCTTACAGTCTAAAGGTAAAATCATTCGCGACTATACCTCAAGCATCATGAAATGGTGTGGTGAATATGCCTTAGACAAAGACATGCGCAAATTCGTTTGGGCATTGACTAAGCTATGTGCTGAGTGGAACACGCTAACCGTACGCTTGATGCTAATGGCACGTAAAGACCGTGAAATTATCTCAGCAGCATCTGATGACTTCTTAATGTACTCAGGCTATGTGATGATGGGTTATCATTGGGCGCGTATGGCGGCAGTTGCCTATGACAAGCTAGAAAATGGTGGCACTGAAGCACCGGAATTCTACAAAGCCAAAATCCAAACCGCTGAATTCTACTTTGATAAGCTATTACCACGTACGTCTGGTCACGCCGAAAGCATGGTCGCACCAAGCGAAAGCATGACTTCAATGGACATTGATAGCTTTTCATTCTTAGACTAGGATTGCTTAAATACCAATCTTTAACATTTAGAATTTAAAAAGCGCCCAGTTAATAACTGGGCGCTTTTTTATGCTAGATTATACCAAACCCAAAAAGTACGATTAGCCGTGTCAAACTCGTTTAGCCTATAATGCGTAGCACTTGCACTCGTTTTCCTTGCTACTCTAACTTTTGTGAATGGTATTAGAAAGTAACCAATAATTATATTTTATAGGAGGTAACCATGACCCTATCCACTTTTATCCCTTCTTTAACCTCTGTGCTTATGATTGGCTTCATCAGTATTAGTGGCGCGCAAGCGAGCGACACCCCTATCCGTTTTGCCAAAGGTCAAATCAGCACCACGATTACTGGCAAATTAAAACCCAATGTAGATGAGCAATGGTATCGTTTTAATGCGGAAAAAGGTCAATATGCGCTGATAAATATCGCACCGCCATCAGGTAAAAATAAAGCGACGCCTGAGACTGCCAATGTCGGTGTGTTACATATGCCAGACGGCAGCCAAGATGGCACCAAAGGCGGTATCATTTATCAGAACTGCTTGCCAATGACAGGAGAATATCGACTGCGCATTGCCCGCAACCTAATGGCGACGCAAGGTAAAACAGCTGGATATCACGTTGAAGTTATTATGCTACCTAAATATGCTAGTAAAGAATTATGCGAAAATGAATAAGCTAGGTAATAAATCATTCTGGCTAGGTATTAGCTAAGCATTTTTTTATGATAAACCATGCTAATTTCCTCAACTTCAACACATATCTGTAACTCGACCCGCACTGATTGCTCTGACTTTATTGTTTCTTCTATGGTTGTAACCAATAGCTCAGCGAGCTGATTACGAATCAAAAGATCACGACCGCTCATTATTTTTAAATGAGCATAAACAAAACCATTGGCTTGCTCGTCATCTTCAACACCCACCAAAAATGTCTCTATAGGCACTATTCGTGCTTTGATATCAGTTGGTTTACCAAAATGACCACTGTCCCACAGCGCTTTATTTAACGCTTTAATAAATGATTCTTCATGAGCAATCATGACATTAGGGGTTACTTGAATGGTTAAATGCGGCATACGGCTACTATCCTTTTGCAATTTGAAAATTATAAAATTTAAATAAAAGATAAATATAGCTGAATCACTTTAAAACTGATACGAATACTACTGGAGTAAATTTTTCGCAGCCTCTGTCACGCTTGCGAACAGCAAGCAAGAAAAACTCACTCCAGTAGTACGTTTTTATTAATGCGGCGATTCTATTTCTAACTGACTATACCAGAGATTATCTTAGTCCAAGCTCAATGCCGAATTATTAAGGACACTTTTAATCATCAACAATACTGCCAAATCGAGCATCAAGAATGGCAGCCAGTTGTGCAGGGGGCAGCTCAATCTCTAAACCACGCCGACCACCACTCACATAAATAGTTGGCTGCACTTCAGCTGAACTATCGATAATAGTTGCCAAACGCTTTTTTTGCCCCAATGGACTGACGCCGCCGAGTACGTAGCCAGTACTGCGTTCGACTTGTTTTGGGTCTGCCATTTGGACTTTTTTGCAGGACAGTACTTTATTAGAAGACAGCTTATTAACAGACAGTGCTTTGGCCATTTTTTTAAAGTTTAAGGTTTTCTCTACGGGCAATACCGCAACTGCGAGCGCACCAGCATCGGTCAACACGACCAAGGTTTTAAACACTTGAGCGGCATCAACGCCGAGTTTTTCTACCGCCTCTAAACCAAAAGAGGCGGCGTTACTGTCATGGCTATATTCGTGCAATTGATAATTAAGAGCGCACTTTTTGGCAAGATTGATGGCTGGCGTCATAATATTTTAACTCAAATCAGTGAGGTTAAATGATAGGCTTACACATGGTTGGTCGCGGTTGTAGGCAAACTATTATTACGCTAAATAGGTTAATCTTCAAATACGAGACCTTATTAAAAGCGGCCTAACTCACTATATACTACCTCAAACCTGTGAATAGTGGCAGTATATACAGACACTATATATCGCTTTGATGGCTTTTATGGCATTATAAGCGCAACACATTTGACTAATTTTGATACTGATTATGATACCGAAGTTCTTAAAAAAACGGATTTTTAAAGCGCCAGTTGCGACTGACAGTTCTTCTGAAACTGATATCAATCCAATCGCCACCAAGCCTTACTCTAATGCACCAATCAATCAGCTCTACCGTAAACTCTCGGGGCAGATGCTCGACGTCGCTGTCAAACCTAAATTATTGGGTGAGTTACCCGAGTTCGACGCTGACGATCAAACCTTAAGATTTTATGTGTTGCAAGATTACTCACGTTCCAACAGCATTTTGATTGATTTGCAAACGCAAGAGCACAACCTACCACCAGCATTGGTTGGGGTAAATGATGTCGCTCATAATATTAAAGAAAATGCGGCCATCATATTTTTAAATCATCCAAATGCCAAAGACAGTCAGCTATCACCGCGCCTGTCACGCTTGGTTTCTGCTGTCCTGCAATATCCAGAGTTAAAGGTGCGTTTGGTTCCCGTATCTATCCTATGGGGACGCGCGCCAGAAAAAGAAGATTCGCTATTTAAACTGCTGACCGCTGACAACTGGGAAGATCCAAGCATCACCAAGCAATTATTTAATATTGGGGTGATGGGACGCGATACCTTTGTGCAGTTCCATCCACCGCAAGATTTACGTACCCTTATTAATGATAACGTTCAAGGGGATGGTGAAGGGTTTTCTATCTTTGATTCAGTAGCTACTGATAAAAAAGACAGTGATTCAAAAGATAGCAACCATACGACGGTGAAGGATGTTGACGAAGCACCAAGCTATGCATTGGTCGCGGCTGCCGATGGCAATCGTGAACTGGTGCGCTCGTTGCAACAGCAGCTAACGATTTATCTGGATAAACAGCGGGCCAGTATGCTCGGTCCCGATTTATCAGACAGGCGTAACTTGGTAGACAAGCTCGTTTATTCACCGGCCATTAAACATGCGATAGAAGCGGAAGCGGCAGAAACCGGTACCAGCACTCGTGAAACGCGTCTACTCGCAAAAAACTATGCCAATGAGATGGTCAATGATTATTCACACTCTATCGTGCGCGGTTTTTATAAGTTTTTAACCTGGTTGTGGACGCAGCTATATGACGGTGTAGAAGTGCATCATTTTGAGCGCGTACGAGAGCTAGCGGCTGATTATGAACTGATTTATGTGCCTTGCCATCGCAGTCATGTCGACTACCTTCTACTGTCTTACGTCATCTATAAGCGCGGCTTAAGTATTCCTTATGTGGCAGCCGGTGACAACTTAGATGTGCCAGTATTGGGTCCGCTATTACGCGGTGCCGTTGCCTTTTATATACGCCGTAGCTTCCGTGGTAACGCGCTTTACACCGCGGTATTACGTGAATATATGCACACGCTAATCACGCGCCATACACCGATTGAATACTTCATTGAAGGCGGTCGCTCACGTTCAGGACGTTTATTGCCACCGAAAATGGGCATGCTAGCAATGACCGTACATAGCCAATTGCGCCAGACCAATAAGCCCGTGGTATTTATTCCAACCTATATTGGTTATGAGCGCATCATGGAAGGTGGTACTTACGTTGGTGAGTTAAAGGGCAAACCCAAAGAGTCTGAGTCTTTGATTGGATTGCTTAAAGTCGGCCGTAAGATTGAGCGTATCTTTGGCAATGTGCACTTAAGCTTTGGCACACCGCTACATCTTAGCGACTTTATGACCAAATTCGATGTACCAGCTAATAGCTTACCGGCAGATCGCACTGACACGCCACTCGATGATAAAGCCAGTGCGATGGTCGATAATATTGGCGTGAAAGTCATGCAGCATATTAATAAAGCCGCGGTAGTCACGCCCGTATCACTATTGTCATTGGTGCTATTATCAGCACCCAAAGCCGCTCTAGATGAAAATATCTGCCGCGAGCAAATCGCCCTCTATCAAGGTCTTGCTCAACAGCTGGCATATTCGGATGACACGGTTATCACTGATATGAGTCCGCAACAAATCATCGATTATGGTATTAAGCTAAAGCTCATTGAGCGTACGCCGCACATCTTAGGCGATATCATTCAAATTGCAGGCAAGCAAGCGGCATTGCTCAGCTATTTCCGCAATAACATCTTGCATGTGTTTATTCTACTGTCTTTCTTATCAGCACTCGTGGCGCGTAATGGTCGTATCGAGCGCAGCCGTTTAGATAATATTGCCAAACAACTCTATCCATTCTTACAGAGCGAGCTGTTTTTACATTATCCAGCGCATGGCTTAGCGGAGACGCTAAATAAGAAAATTGATATCTTAATCGCGCACGGACTGATTATAGAATTGAGCGATGGCATACTTAGCGTACCTGAGACCAATAGTAAATGCTATCAGCAGCTGCAAGTTCTCGCCACTCCCGTTGGCCAAAGTCTTGAGCGTTACTTTATGACGCTTGCCCTACTCGCTCAGCAAGGCTCAGGCAATTTAACCGAAAACGAAGTCGTTGACTTGTGTCATCTGCTTGGTCAACGTTTATCTGTGTTATATGCAGATGATATTCCTGATTTCTTTGACCGCGCGTTATTCACCAGCTTTATCAGTGCCTTGACTCGTCTTGATTACTTGCAAAAAGATGATGAAACTGGGGTATTGACCTTTGACCAGCGTATCAACGATATTGCCCATCATGCCAAGTACGTCCTGACACCTGATATGATGCAAATTTTGCAGCAAGTGGCCAGCTTAGACGAAGCAGAAATCACCCATGCGATTACTGAGATTAGTAATAAAAAGCAGCGTAAATTTGGTCGTAAGCGTTAGGTTTTAGTCAGGTATCTTGAGCCAATTATAGGGGCTGTAAAAAAAACCATACCCGCAGTATCGTAGCGCTTTTAAAGTATTTTAACTATATCTTAACCAAGTGACGCACAAAAAAAGACCTCTAAATAATTGGAGGTCTTTTTTATGCTATTAAACTTGCTCTTTTTAAGCAGCTCTCTTAGTTAGTAATCTTTTTGTATTTCATACGCTTAGGAGTGGCATCATCACCCATGGTCTTTTTGCGATAAGTTTCAAACTCAGAATAGTTGCCGTCGAACCACACTGGGCCTTCTTCTTCGAACGCCAAGATATGGGTAGCGATACGGTCAAGGAACCAACGGTCATGCGACACCACCATGACGGTGCCTGGGAATACTTGAATCGCATCCTCTAGCGCACGCAAGGTCTCGATGTCCAAATCGTTTGAGGGTTCATCAAGGAGCAAGACGTTCGCGCCCTGCTTTAGCGTCTTCGCTAATTGCAAACGGTTACGCTCACCACCAGATAATTGACCGACGTGCTTTTGTTGGTCTGAGCCTTTGAAGTTAAAGCGACCGATATAGGCACGGCTTGGCGTGGTGTAATCACCAACGGTAATAATATCTAAGCCGTCAGACACTTCTTCCCAAACGGTTTTTTCATCATCTAAATTGTCACGTACCTGACCGACATAGGCAACCTTGACACTTTCACCCAAATCGACTGAACCCGTATCTGGCGTATCACGTTCGGTAATCATGTTAAATAGCGTGGTTTTACCTGCACCATTTGGACCAATAATACCAACGATAGCGCCAGCTGGCACGTTAAAGCTCAGGTTTTCATAGAGCAAACGGTCGCCAAATGATTTAGAAATATCATTGATTTCAATGACTTTATTACCCAAACGCGGACCAGGTGGAATATAAATCTCAGAGGTCTCGTTACGTTTCTGGAACTCTTGTGAGTTCAACTCTTCAAAACGCTGTACACGAGATTTAGACTTGGCTTGTTGGCCTTTTTGGTTTTTACGAATCCAATCCAGCTCTTTTTTCAGCGCTTTAGCAAACGATTCTTCTTGCTTATTTTGCTGCTCTAAACGGGTATTCTTTTGCTCGAGCCATTCAGTATAGTTGCCTTCGTACGGATAGCCATGACCACGGTCAAGCTCCAAGATCCACTGGGCGACATTATCCAAGAAATAACGGTCATGGGTAATGGCAACGATAGTACCGCTGTAGTTCTGCAAGAACTGCTCTAACCATGCTACGGACTCAGCGTCCAAATGGTTGGTTGGCTCATCTAGTAATAGCATATCAGGGCGTGATAATAACAGGCGGCATAGTGCCACACGACGTTTTTCACCACCCGATAACTTGCTAACGTCAGCATCCCACGGCGGCAGACGTAGCGCATCAGCTGCTTTCTCTAATTGGGTATCTAAGGTATGCGCGTCCCACGTTTGGATGATGTCTTCCATCTTGCCTTGTTCTTCGGCCAACTTATCAAAATCGGCATCCGGTTCCGCATATTCTGCATAGATAGCATCGAGACGTGCTAGTGCATCTAACGCCTCGCGCATACCGTCTTCGACGTTACCACGTACGTCTTTACTGTCATCAAGCTGTGGTTCCTGTGGTAGATAACCGATTTTGGTGCCAGTTTGCGCGCGGGCTTCACCGCTAAACTCGGTATCTACACCCGCCATGATACGGAGCAAAGTTGATTTACCTGAACCATTGATACCCAATACACCAATTTTGGCACCAGGGAAAAATGATAAATTGATATTTTTTAGAATCTCGCGTTTAGGCGGAACAAGTTTGGACACGTTGTTCATCGTGTAGATATATTGAGCCATTAACACTCCGATAGACTACATAGAAGAGGCGAGCAAATCATACTCAGCAATAATGCCAAGCGCGCTACACCTCAAAATCAGGGTTACAAATTATAAGCCATTATCGCATTGTGGCGCATACCCTGCAAGCCGACAGGTTGCTTTAGCACTGGTTTTACAGCTTTTGTCCTAGCGCGCTGTAATTTGTATAGCTGATACTGAATAAAATGGATACACGATACTATGCTGCGTGACTGGGCTGCGTGACTGGTACAAAATCAGCCAGTAAACGGCATCATTCTTAACATTTGCCCTATCTACTCTTACGGTAAAGGACTATAAATTTAAATTAAAAAGATCGATAATAGAATCAAGTTGGCTGCAAGCAGCACTATAAGTAGATTCACTGTAAAAAGAATACCGTGCTATTATTTTGAACGGACTATATAAACAAGTCACATCCGACGATAACAATGGAGAATACATATATGAGTAAACAAAATATAAATATCACTCACAATGAACAGGCCAAACGTTTTGAAACGACGGTTGAGGGACATACGGGCTATATCAGTTATAAAGAGCGTGATGACAAACTGGTTTATGATCACACGATCGTACCGCAAGAATTGGGTGGACAAGGCATCGGCTCGACACTAGTCAAACATGCATTAGATTATGCACGCGAGCACGATAAAAAAGTGGTCCCACAATGCTCATTTGTTTCGTCTTATATCGACAAACATCCTGAGTATCAAGATTTACTATAGTCTAAAGGAAATAATTAGGTTTTATAACCGCATGTCTTATGACGACATACAGTATGTAAATTCTATCGCTGTTACCTAACATATTATTACTACCTTCTAAACGTAGCTGTACCCCTGCCCTCCTATTTTTCTGATATCGCTCATTGTATGTTTGTAGCCAAATATATAATAAGACATCAGCAATAGGTGGGTTTTTTGTCCTATACTATTGATAGAGTTTATGATGCTATTTAGTCATCAATACAGACCTTAATACAGACCTTTAAGTTACCAGTTAAAACAAGCTAACCCACTATAATAATAAAGGATATCACCATGAGTAGTTTATCTGACAAACAAGTAAATTTGCAGCTAGAAGGGTTACCCGGCTGGCAGCGCAATGGTAATGCAATCGTAAAAACCTACCACTTTAGTGATTTTATCGAAGCCATGAGTTTTATGAACCAAGCAGCATTTCATGCTGAAGCACTCGAGCATCACCCTGAATGGCGCAATACATACAACATAGTCGAAGTACGCCTTACTACTGGTGATACAGGTGGCATCACCAGCCATGATATTCGTTTGGCTAAACGTATGGAGCATATTATTCAGCCAAAACGCTTATGATACTTCTCAAGGATATCCCACCCTTTCAAAAGCTGTTTTATTAATTGTACCACTCACAAAAAAGCGTCCTTTAAGGACGCTTTTTCTTATAGATTATTCTTACCGTTAAAGGGTTCAACCATTACATTTTTCTACCAACAAAGGCAACGATGAACAAGATAACCGCTACTACTAGGAAGATATAAGCTAAATTACTAGATAATCCAGCGACACCACCAAAACCTAGGAAACTTGCTAACAATGCGATTACCGCAAAAATAATAGCCCAGCGAAACATAAACTTCTCCTCAAATTATTGTTGAGATACCAGATATTTAGCTCATATTCAATAAAGAATAATAAGACCAGCATTATGGATATCCGTATTACCTTATCTAATATCTCTTTTATTTTTTGTTTTCTTAATACTTGTTAGAACTGCTTACAAACATAGATTAGCAATTTCTATCTCCAGAAAACGTACCTTTTAGTAATGATATCGGTAGGTTATGTAACCTTTGTAGCGAATCTTAATACTTTACCGCCTTTTACCGAATTTATAGAACTTATGTTTATAGAGATTTAGCTATTATTCTATCTCTATCATTAGCATCATACAATCTACTATAAACAATAACTTACAAGTCATTTTTACGACCGATAAATACTTTACTATATAGTTATCAGCAAGATATAAATATTTATCACTGATTCAGTCATCAAATACCTATTAAGGATAATAAATATGGATACCTATACGGATACTTCAAAGACACCACAGAATAGTCATGAAAAACGCCCTTATGCTGTCGTTTTATATGGCGCCACAAGCTTTGTGGGACAAATAACAGCGCACTATTTAACCGAGTTTTTGTCTAATGCTAAAGATAAAAATGGCAACAATGTTACCTGGGCAATAGCCGGTCGTGACGAAGAAAAGTTGAATGAATTACAGTCTAAACTTGCCAGCAAAGTCGATACTATCATTGCTAACAGCAAGGATGCCGCCAGCCTCGATGAGATGACCAAACAAACCCAAGTCATTATTTCAACCGTCGGGCCTTACCTTAAATATGGCGAACCGCTGATTAAATCTTGTACCAGTAACGGTACTGACTATGTCGATCTAACTGGCGAAGCCATCTTTATCAAAGATATGATGGACAAATATCAGGACGCGGCAAAACAAAGCGGCGCTCGTATCGTCAACTCATGTGGGTTTGATTCTATTCCATCAGACTTAGGCGTTTACTTTACTCAGCAGCAAGCAGAAGATAAGTTTGGTGAGGCGTGTGATGTGATTCATATGCGGGTCAAAGCAGCAAAAGGTGGTCTATCTGGCGGTACGATAGCCTCGATGGCGACTATTTTTGAAGAAGTCGGCCAAGATAAATCACGTCGCAAACAAGTGGCAAACCCTTACTTGCTTAACGATGATAAAGACGCGCCAAATGTACGCCAAGCTAATGTTAGCAAACCTGAGTACGATAGCGAACACCAACGCTGGCTTGCACCTTTTGTAATGGCAAGCATCAATACTCGTATCGTCCATCGCAGTAACCAACTGCTTGGTTACGAATATGGTCGCGATTTTAAATATGACGAAGCAATGTGGATGAAAGATGGCGTCAAAGGTAAATTATCGAGCTATGCGATGAGTGCAGGTTTGTTTGGGTTTGCCACCGCAATGATGATTAAGCCAAGTCGTGAGCTACTTTCTAAACACGTATTGCCTAAATCAGGCTCTGGCCCGTCTAAAGAAGACCAAGACAATGGCTATTATGATATTCGCCTGTTCGGTACCACTGCTAATAAAGACACGATTAACACCAAAGTTACTGGTGACAAAGACCCCGGTTATGGCAGTACCTCACGGATGCTGTCACAAGCGGCATTGTGTTTGGCGCAGGACGTTAGTAAAGAAGAGGTAGGCGGTGGATTTTGGACACCTGCCTCTGCAATGGGTGACAAACTGCTAACCCGTCTAAAAGAGCACGCTGGTCTTAGCTTTGAAGTGATTGATGCTTAATATAAAGTTAATTTAATCATTCTTAAAATATCAATGACCGTATCTTGAAATAAGATGCGGTTTTTTATGGTCTATATTTTCTAGCATCATTCAAGCAAATGTTAATGAATAATAATAACGTACTTCTTTAGTAAACGATGTTGCCGCTTTTCGATTTTTTAATACATTATGCTACACATTCCTAGCCTAATGTCACAGCCATATCGTAATGATTGACGTAGGATAAAACAGGTCATGGCATTATTTTTATGACTCAGCTTTTATCACTCAGCTTTACCATCTCATTTAACCGACTCTCTATACGGTCAGTTAACACATCAAAAATTCAGCTGCGCTAAATGCTACTAATCATTGCCATTAACCAGCTTTGTTAAAAAAAGCACGACTAAAAAATACCAATTAAAATTAACAGTCATAATTAAGAGGAAATAATCATGAAATTGAATGTATTGACCGCCGCTATACTGACATCAGGTCTGGCTATGTTTGCAAGCTCTGCTAATGCGGCAATGACCACTGACAGTCATGGTAACGTTGGCTATGATAGCTATGATGAGTGTGCCATGGCCGTGAAGGATGGCTCAGCCAAATTTTATACGCCTTATACTTATCAGAACCCAAAACGCCAAACGGGTGAAACGGCGGTCAAAAAAATGCGCTTGTCAGAAGTCATGATTCCACAAGATGTTGTTAATAATAATAACTTAGCGACCAGCAGTTATTCAGCAGGCGCCTGCGATTTAGGGGTTGGCCAATCAAATGGTCGCTACGGTGTTTCGGGTGCATTGGTTGGAAAATATGTGCCTATCGCTGCCGATATGCCTGTCAACGTTTACACTGACAAAGCTGGCAACCCAGTACGTCTAAGTATGCAGCAGTGTGATAACCACTTTGGGGCTAAATTCCCAACGCCTATCATGAGCGAAGCAAAAGAAGTTGAAGCGCCGGAAGCGCAAATCGCCATCGATGAAGAGCGCAGTGTAGAACCTGTCACCATTGAAACCAATCGTGTTATTCGCCCTGCTAAATATAGCGTTAAAGAAGTCTATATTGTCCCAGACGATCAAATCAAAAAAGTGAACACGGCTGAAGGGACAGCAGTCGCTATCGAAGATGGTACTGATCGCACGGTTGTCGTTGGTGAAGAAGCTGAGGCTGATGCCATTGACAAAACCGAGGTCAATCAGACTTTTCCAGTGACTCGCGTACCTAATAATGAAACGCCACAACGTGTCGTTGACCCGAACACTGGTAAATATATAGTCGTTGAATAAAAAACGATAGTGTATTTAATCTTAGGGGCTGTATAGAATTCAGCTAAGGAACTGACAGGGACTATTTTAAAGAAAGCAGGGGGTTGACAGTTTCATAACCTCACAATAAGACATAGAACAGTTAGAAATTTAATGCATTCACTACTGAAACATCAGTCGCTTAGTTGATACTCTCCTGCTTAGAGATTATAAGTGATTTAGATTAGCTTGTAAGTCTCCTTATACGAATCGATCATGATAGTCGTTTAACGATTATCATGATTTTATTTTATCTATGTATAATATGTTAGATATAGTAAATATATACATTTGAAATACTAAATAGATTCGTAATATAAGCAGAAGGCTAAATACAGGTCAAGTTTAAAACCCTTTAAACTGACACTATGAGAATGTAAACTAAGGAAGTAATTAATGAAAAACCGTACCCTACCTTTATCGTTACTAGTTGGCGCTGCGCTTACTATCCCAAGTCTAGCAATGGCAGCTCCTGCTGAAACTGCACCAGCAGATATGCAAAATACTGCTACTGCAACCACGCTTGAGGCTGAAAACGAATCAGGATCAAACCAAGCTAACCCATTTGAAATTAGCGAAACCCAGTCTGTATCAAGAGCGAGCACGAATAACAACGCCGATCAACAACAGGCAATGCAATTAGAACAAGAAGCAATGCAAAACCAACAAGAGCCTATACAGCAACAAGATCCACAAGAAGCCATGCTACAACAAGAAGCTTTATTAGAATCACAAGAGCTAGAATCACAAGAGAACCTACAACAGGCTCCTCAACAAGGCGAAGCCGTAGAAGCGCTATAAATTACGCAATATATACGCTTATTAAGTCATATAGCTTGGAAGTTACCTCCTAGCTACCTTAGTAATTATCAGCGATAAATAGTTATCAGCGAATTTCTGTCAAAACAACAGTAATCACTTGATATTTACTGATGAAATTCTTAAAATTTGTGCTTAATACTATATGTGTTTAATACTATGAGAGAAAAGAGAATCTCAGCTAGTTGAGTTACTAACTACGCTAAAACCCACTAGCTAGTGAGCCAGCTCTCAAATATATTCCAAACTAAAAAAGGCAGCCATTAGGCTGCCTTTTTCTTTACTCGCTATTATTCACATTAATACTATTACTTATTTCTTGGTTTTAGTCACGCCTGCCTCTTTTAACAAAGCGCCCAAGGTACCCATTTTGCTAGGAGCTTCCGCTTTATCTGCTCTTGGCGCCTTGCTACGATTATTACTGGCATTGTCTTTATCTTGGCGATTACCACGAGGCTTCGATGGACGCTTATCTGCGGCTGGATGGCTATTATTTGAACGGTTGCTGCGTGGACGACTGGCTTTCTCATCATTGCCCGTGCTTGTCGTCGTTGTTTTCGCTGCTGAGCGTACAGGCTTTTCTGCTTCAGGCTTCATACTAAACCCAATGCGACCACGTTTTTCATCGATAGATATGACGCGTACCGACACAATATCACCTGGTTTGACCCGGTTCATTGGATCAGCGACAAAGTCATTGGCCATCTGTGAAATATGTACCAAACCATCTTGATGCACGCCGACATCAATAAAACAACCAAAGGCGGTGACATTGGTCACTACGCCTTCTAAGGTCATGCCTTCACTCAAGTCTTTAATACTATTGACATCATCACGGAAGTTAGCCGTTTTAAACTCAGGACGTGGGTCACGTGCAGGCTTGGCAAGCTCTTCTAGGATGGCCTTCACACTCACGTTATCATCGTTAGCAGCTAGTGTCGTGGTATCGATACTGTTTAGCACACCATCATTACCGATGATTTCTGGCAATGCTTTACCTGTTTGCGCCAATAAACCATCGACCAGTGCATAACTCTCTGGATGTACGCCTGTAGCATCAAGTGGATTGCTACCATTATGGACACGTAAGAACCCAGCGGCTTGCTCAAAGGTTTTTACCCCTAAACGTGGGACGTTCTTTAGTGCCTCACGGCTATCAAAAGCACCATGTTCTTTACGGTAAGTGACGATTTGCTGAGCCACGTTACGGTTTAGACCAGCAATGTGCGCCAAAATAGCAGGACTGGCGGTATTTACATCGACACCAACGGCGTTGACGCTGTCTTGAGTCACTTTATCCAAGCTATCCGCCAACTGATTTTGGTTAACGTCATGCTGATATTGACCAACGCCAATGGCTTTTGGATCAACCTTGACCAACTCTGACAATGGGTCTTGCAAGCGGCGTGCAATAGAAACCGCACCGCGAACTGACACATCCAAATTGGCAAGCTCATCACTGGCCAACTCACTGGCAGAATAAACAGATGCACCAGACTCATTAACGATAACCGCTTTAGCTTTTAGTTCACTATTCGCGGCTAAAATCTCTTTAATCATTGCATCGGTTTCGCGGCTCGCCGTACCATTGCCGATAGCCACTAAATCAACGCTATAAGTGCTTAATAGCTTATCGATAACTGCTTTCGCTTCATCCATCTTATTATCAGGGGCAAACGGATAAACCGTGGCGACGACAGGCTTGTCTTCGCTATCTAGCATGACATGGCCTTGAGCATCGACGATGGCCATTTTTACACCATGGCGAATACCAGGATCAACACCTAAAATAACTTTGCGACCAGCAGGCGCTGACATCAATAAATGCTGTAAGTTATTAGCAAACACATCGATGGCATCGGCTTCAGCAGTCAGACGTTTTTCAGTCAATAAACGATGCTCAATGTGCGGACGCCATTTATCTTTCCACAAACTACTCGCTGCTTCTGTTAAAAACTCACGGCGCTCGGCTGGTGCCTTGGCATCGACATCGAAATGGCTGATGATTTTTTCGATAAAAGGTGCATCTTCGCCTTCAATTTTGATACCCAAGACATTTTCTTGACGGCCGCGCAGCATCGCTAGTAAGCGATGGTTTGGCAAACGTGCAAGGCTTTCGCTATGCTCGAAATAATCTTTGAATTTCTCACCGACTTCACGTTTCTCATCACTAGCAACTGCTGAAACGATACTGGCTGTTTTAGCAAAGCCGCTGCGTAAGTTGTCCAATAAGTCTAACGCTTGCGTCCACTCATCAACGATGATGGCTTGTACGCCCGCTAACTGTTTGTCAATATCACTAAAATCAACCTCAATCTCATTACCACTATCGTCGGTAATGCTAGATTGCACTTGATAGTCAGCTAGCGCCTCAGTCGGGGTAACCTCTTGAGTTAAGACCGCTTGAGCGGCAACGTCAAGACCAGCAGCACGTGCTTTGGCCGCTGGCGATCGACGACGCGGACGATATGGCAGGTAGATGTCTTCAAGCTCAAGTTTCGACGTCGCATTATCAATGCGTGTCTGTAGCTCGTCGGTCAGATTGCCCTGCGTGCTTAGCAGCTCAGTAATTTTGAGGCGACGAGTGGCCATGTCACGCTCATAATTGAGAGACTTCTCCAAAGCTCGCAACTGTGCATCGTCAAGATTTTGCGTCTTTTCTTTGCGGTAACGGGCAATAAACGGAACAGTCGCGCCTTCATCGTAAAGCTTCACAAACGCATTGACTTGAGCAGTCTTAATGCCAAGCGCGCGAGCAAGCTTGTCGTGAATATTCGCGTGTGTGGTTGCATCCAAAACCTGTGCTTTTGTCGAGGTTTGAGATGGCGTTAAGGTATCAGTGCTACTCATATACGTATCAATCGTTGAGAAATGTAGTTCTGCATTATAGCAAAAGCTGCATGAATAAAAATCCTTTTTATACTTTCCTTATTTATGACGTTATTTATAGCAAAAATCATCGCACAAGCTCAGTTATTGTGTCTTATTAAACAAACGCATACAGCATTTATCCTTATGGGTGATGCAATTATGACCGCAATCTTATACACTAAAGTATCAATAGCACAAATATTGGGATGTGCTGATATATTGAACAATAGTTTTATAAAATATTTGATAATCGACGGAATGACGCTTAAACAGCAACCATAACAGTGATAATTTTTTATTCCCAAAGATTTTTGCTGGCAAAGAAATATTTTATTTACCAAGATATTCTTATTCGTGCTTTTTAACTATAATTTATTGCTAATAATAATTTTTATAAGAGGATGCCTGTATGACAGATAATAACAGCCCCGATACTTTAACCCAGCGTATTTTAGTCGTCGATGATGATGCCCGTCTGCGCTCTTTATTACAACGTTTTCTAGAAGACGATGGCTTTGTCGTACGTACCGCACACGATGGCAGTCAGATGGATAAATTGATGCAGCGTGAGCTTTTCTCGTTAGTGGTGTTAGATTTGATGCTACCTGGCGAAGACGGTATCAGCATCTGTAAGCGGCTTCGTGAAGAAAACGCTGATATTCCTATCATTATGCTCACGGCTAAAGGTGGTGATGCGGATCGTATTGCAGGGCTTGAAGCTGGCGCAGATGATTATTTGCCCAAGCCATTTAATCCAAAAGAGCTATTGGCTCGTATCAAAGCCGTATTACGTCGTCAAAATCGTGAGCTACCTGGCGCGCCAAGCCATCAGCTTGAAGTGGTTGAATTTGGCCCTTGGACCCTTGATTTGTCGACTCGCACGCTCAAACGTGACGGCAATGTAGTCACCTTAACGACTGGTGAATTCTCAGTGTTAAAAGCATTGGTTCAGCATCCACGTGAGCCACTAACCCGTGATAAATTGATGAACCTAGCGCGTGGTCGTGAATGGGGTGCGATGGAACGCTCTATCGACGTGCAAGTATCACGTCTGCGTCGCCTGATTGAAGACAACCCTTCACAAGCGCGCTATATTCAGACGGTCTGGGGTGTGGGCTATGTATTCGTACCCGACGAAGCAGAAGTAGAAGCTGCTAAGAGTGAATAGTTTTAACCATTTATAATACTTACTGATACAAAAAAGCCCTGCATAATAATGCAGGGTTTTGTTTTATTAACTGATAAAGCTATAGTCAGTGAGAAGTAATATCGCTACATCACGTACTGCAGGTACCGTTTTTTCTAGCTTGCTGTGCCTACGCAGACAGAGGCTGCAAAAAAACTATACCCGCAGTATCGTAGCGTTTTTAAAGTATTTTAACTATAGTTGATAAAGCACAATATTTGAAGTTAACGTAGTTGGCTGTCTTTACTGCCGCGACGATTAAACAGCTCAGCGGCCTTTGCTTCTTGCTCCAGCTCATTTTGGCAACCTATACAATGTTGAACCCCTGGCACAGCGACCCGCCGTGCTTCTGGTATCGGCTCGCCGCATTCATCACAAAACTCTGCGCTAACGCCTGTCGGCAACGCACGTCGTGCGCGTTCTAGCGCATCATTAACGGTCGCATCCATTTGCTCATGCTCCGCCCCATCTCTTGACCAGCCACCTGCCATAACTTTATCCTATTTATTATTAACTATAATTAGACCCTATAAAAGTCTTTAATAACAAATAGATGGGGTTATATCCCATTATTTTCAATGTGGCAGTAGTTATAAATTGACAACTAGTCCTTGGGTTGTAACGCCACCACTTGCCCGCGCACCCCTATACTTTCATCACTCATTAAACAAACATAACCTCCCATGATATCTTCTGGGGTTTTAAGAGACATCGGGTTTTCACCTGGAAAAGCATGGGCGCGCATATTAGTACGCGTACCACCGGGATTGATACAGTTAAAACGCAAATTGGTGGTGTTCTGCGTCTCTTGGGTAAAGATATCGCTCATACCCTCAACCGCTTGCTTAGAGAGCGCATAAGCACCCCAAAACGCGCGTGGATGAGTACCAACACTGCTGGACGTAAAGACAACTGAACCATTATCAGCATCTTTTAATAACGGTAGTAGCGCTTGGGTGAGCATAAAAGTCGCGGTAAAATTGACCTTCATTACTTGAGCAAACGTATCGACATCATACATCTCAAGCGGGGTTAATTGCCCCAGCATGCCTGCATTGTGCAATAAGCCATCTAATTGGCCAACTTCTTTGTGAATCAACCCTTCTAATTGCTGCATCTCAGCATAGGTTGCCCCTTCTAAATTCATCGGAAGCATGGCAGGCTGCTTACCACCAAAGCTCTCAATTTCATCATAAACATATTCAAGTTTACTGCTGGTACGCCCTAATAACAGTACCGTGGCGCCATATCGTGCATAAGTCAGTGCAGCAACGCGACCAATACCGTCACCCGCGCCTGTTACCAAAATAGTTTTACCGTCTAAGCAGTTTTTAGCTGGTAAAAAATTACGAATATCGTCATGGCTTAAAGGTTGTTCAGACTGTGGCGCGGCTTGTTGATTAGAATTGTCACTCATGGTATCGCTCACTACTTATCGTTTAATAATTGAAAGGCTAAAAAGGCTAAATAGGTATCTTGCTACGTTAAAATAAAAATCGATCATAAATCCGATTTATAAATAATCGAATTTACCAGACTTTAGCAGCAGTTTACTCAATTGCTGCGGGGTTTCGGTAATATAATCAGCGCCCCATTTTTTGAGGTTTTTTTGATCTTCAGGTGGAATATAACCATAAGCAGCCAAAACCGTTATCATGCCAGCGGCATTGCCAGCTTCGATATCACGAATATGGTCGCCGATATAAATTACGCTTTCTGCTGCGCCACGTGGAATAGCCAGCTTCTCCAACGCGACATACATAGGCTCTGGATCTGGTTTTGGCCGTGATACATCATCAGGACAGACCAAAACGGCACAGCGCTCATCTAACTGCATTTTTTCTAATAACAGCTCTGCCAAATAGCGCGGCTTATTGGTCACAATACCCCAAGGTACGTTTTGTTGTTCAAGCGATCGCAACACTGTTTCCAACTCGTCAAACACGCAGCTATCGACACATATTTCTGCTTCATAGTCGTCTAAAAACTGCTGACGAAACTCCAATAATGCCTCTTCACTCACTTCTAGCTGGTTATTATGTCGTAACATCAGTTGAACCATCGCTGACGCCCCCGCAGAAACCTGTTCGCGAATTTGGTCTTCTAGCGGTGCTTGCCACGCATTTTCGCGGCTCATATTGCCGATAATACGGACAAAGTCGGCAGCAGTATCGATTAGTGTTCCATCAAGGTCGAATAAAACTGCTTTTACAAACTGACTCATAGTGAATGCTCTTAATATTGAAAAGGTATTTAGCAAAAAATAGCGCAGTAAAAATAACGGCGTACTATTTTTAATATGCGATTTTAACGTGCGATTTTAGGGTTTGTTATTGATGTTTGATGATATTAGCGCATCGGTTTTTTAACCGCAGTCATATAATTAACATCGACGTTCTGTGCTAGCCAGTAGCGCTTGGTGATGGGGTTGTAATGCAGGCCAATGATGTCTTGACGCGTGAAGCCTGCATTACCAGCCATTTTATCCAGCTCAGCTGGGGTGATAAATTTGGCATAGTCATGGGTGCCGCGATCGAGCAAGCGCAATACATACTCGGCACCAACGATAGCAAATAAGTAGGATTTAGGGTTACGATTAATCGTAGAAAGCACACAAACGCCGCCCGGCGCTAATAGCTCAAAACAAGCCCGAACGATTGAGCTGGGATCAGGAACATGCTCCAGCATCTCCATACAGGTCACCACATCAAACTGCCCTGCGTGCGTTTTTGCCAGTTCTTCTACTGGAATATGTTGATAGCGTAAGGTCTCATTTAGACCGCTTTGTTCGGCGTGCAGTGCAGCCGCTTTTAGGTTTTCGGTGCCCAAGTCTACACCAGTCACATCAGCACCGCGGCGTGCCATAGACTCCGATAATATACCGCCACCGCAACCGACATCGATCACCTTCTTGCCAGCCAGTCCTGTCTCAGCTGTTTTGTGCGCATCATTACCACTATCGCTCTGATAGCCACGCTTGACGTTTTCTTCTGTCCAATTTAAACGTAGCGGATTGATTTCGTGCAAAGTCGCAAATGCGCCCGTCGTACTCCACCATTCACTCGCCAGTTTATTGAACTTTTCAACTTCGCTGGGATCCACATTGATATTGGCAGACTTAGTATTATCGAGATTACTGCTGAGTTGTTCATTCTCAGAAGGTGGAGAAGATAAAGTTGAGCTCATCGCATTTTTCCTTTATTGTCATTATAGTTTTTGTCGTATACAGGGTACGATTATGCTTTTAATGTTAGCATGATAGCAGCGGCTTTGTCGTGAGTACATCGTCACCGATTGTGAACTGGTTTGCCAATAGCCGATCGTTGTTAACCTCTTAAACTTTCACAATCATAAGCCCAAATATGACAAGCGAAAGGATACGTAAGCTCCCTTTACTAATAACTCACCGCTTTACCATGATTCTTTAAGAATCGGGTTCACAACTACGCGTGCTTTACGTTATTATAGTCGTTATTGTATGATAGGTCGATGTAAGCGGCGTATGGTCGTTTAGTCATTCTAAAACTCATAAGAACACCTCTGAAATTCGATACCTCAAGGATAAAGTATGAAACGTGTCATCACACTGACTGGTCTGGCCATGGCTATTGGGTTTGCCTCTATGGGCGCACAAGCTGCCGATTATGTCGCTGGAAAAGATTACCGCGTGCTGGACAATCCAGAAAAGATCAGCGGTGATGCTATCATTGTTCGTGAGTTTTTCTGGTATGGCTGCCCGCATTGCTACACCCTCAATCCGCATATGGAAAAATGGGCAAAAAGTAAAAGCAAAGATGTGGCATTTTTCAAAACCCCAGCAGCGCTAAACCCTGTTTGGGAAGCCAGTGCCCGTGGTTTTTATGCCGCGCAGTTGCTAGGATTTGAAAACAAGACCCATGACGCATTATTTGAAGCGATTCACAAAGACGGCAAAAAAATCTTTGACCAATCATCATTAAGTAAATGGTATGCGTCAAAAGGGGTTAATGAAAAGAAATTTAATAGCCTTTATAACTCATTCGCCGTCGGCACAAAAATTGGCCGCTCACAAGCGGGTGCTAAACGCTATCAGCTCTCTGGTGTGCCCGCAGTAGTGGTACAGGGCAAATACGTGGTGACTGGCGAAAGCGCCACTGTGCCTAAAGTTGTTGATTACTTGGTGGATAAGGTCCGTACTGAGAAAAAATAATACCAAACTCAAAAAAATAAAATACATAAGCTGGACACATAAAAAAGCCAATCCATAAATGATTGGCTTTTTTGCAGCTTAGTATTCTACTTTTAGCACTTTATACCTATCTATAGTCAGTGAAACGTAAAATCGATAAATCACGTACTACAGGTACCGTAGCGTTTTTAAAGTATTTTAACTATCTATATATCTATCAACTGAACCAAATGTCCATCGACTGAACCAAGCTCACTTAACTGTGTATTTTTTCTCACTGTTTTTTTAACTGCGACAAAATAGCCACTTCACGAATATAGCTTGCCAAATCTTCTTTTGATTCTGCCATCAGCTCATCATCGTTCATATGCTTAGCATACTCAATCCAGAGCAATAATTGATACATACTATTGTGTTCAGAGGCTTTGTATTGCTTGACGAACTGTTTCAGCGTGCCTTCGTCATTGATATTTAAACGCTCATACCAGCTTTCTATTTTAGAGACTTGCTCTTTGGGAAAAAATGCATCGAACAATGCTTTTACCAACTCGTGGCGATTCTCTTCGCTGATGAGTTTACCGACGCGCTTGGTCTGTCGATTACGGGCATTGGCGCTGGTGATATCAGCCAGTGCCATCAGTTCTGCCATAAAGTAATCGCTGGCTGGCAAAGACTTTAGCTGTTTTTTCGATAAGCTGGCAAGCGGTATCGACAACTGCTGTAAGCGCTCATGGGCTTTTTTGAGCTCTGTGCGCGAAACGCGCATATCCTGTTCTGACCAATCAATCATAAAAGCTCTCTGAGAATAAGGGTAATAAAATAGACACTATTTGGGCGATAACGATGATAATAATAATGACGTCAAGGTAATAATGACTTAACGATTACCAACGGCCTTTTTCGCGGTGTTTAGCCACAACCGTCAAGGCTTCTGGCAAATGTTCAGTGAGATGACGTTGTAACTTTTCAGTGATAAAAACCGAACGATGCTTACCACCTGTACAGCCGATAGCAACGGTTACGGTATGGCGATTATTATGCAAAAAGTCTGGCAACCACCGCGTCAAAAACTTGGCGATATCATCACTCATCTCGCTCACTTCAGGATAATCTGCAAAAAATGCCTCGACTTCGCTATCTAATCCTGTGGCGCTGCGCAAAGCGGCATTCCAATGCGGATTGGGTAAAATTCTAACGTCAAAGACAAAATCGGCGTCAATAGGGCTGCCATACTTGAAGCCAAAAGATAACAGGTTAATCACAATCTTATTATCTGCCCCGACTTGATCGCGTAGGCGTTCTTTTAGCTGATGAATATTGAGCTTGCTAGTATCGATAGTAACGTCAGCGCAACGGGCTATCGGCTCTAATAATTCAATTTCTCTCTTTATCGCCGCTGGTAAATTATATTTGGTGTTTTCAATACCATCAGCATCTTGCGCCATTAACGGATGGACACGACGCGTAGCGTTGAAGCGCGCGACTAAGATTTCCTCTTGCGCAGTGACATAAATGACCTGCACCTTTAATTCGCCATAGACCTGATGCAACTCTTTTTGAATCGCAGCAAAGTTGGAGAGGTCGGCGCGCGGTGAGCGAATATCAACGCCCAACGCCACGCGTTTGATACTACTCTCGTGGATCAACTTATGCGCCGCTTCCGGGACTAGCGATAAGGGCAAATTATCAATGGAGTAGTAACCTAAGTCCTCTAAAGTATTGAGTACAGAAGTCTTACCCGAGCCTGAACGTCCGGAGACAATGAGCACGCTCAGCTTGTCATCGCTCGGTGATGGCGTCTGAGGATTTACAGTGTCACTATCTACTACCATACTATTACCTTGATCCATTACCCGATTGATTGATAGGCTTGCCATACCCTAAACGACTAAAATCTTAAACGGTCTTTATATCTATAGTACGCTATTTATTCGAAACTGATTATGCTATTTAACAATGACCAATTGATTATCTAATAATCGCGCTTTGCCCAGTTTTGCCGCTATTAAAACGATTAACGCTTGTGTTTTATCTGCTAAACGAGGGCCGTCAAAACTAATAGGCTGCAGGTCAGTGGTCTTAACCTCTAAATAATCCATCTCAAATCCAACATCAACAATACGCTGACGAGCGTGCGTTACTAGTGACTGAAATACTAACTCAGTAAGGTTTTCTTCTTTTAGTTTCTGCGCTAACTGCTGGGCTAAATCTTGTAAGACTTGATGCAATACTGGCGCGACTTGTCGTTCAGCTACTGTCAAATACTGATTGCGCGATGACAGCGCTAACCCATCAGCAGCACGAACGATGGGCGCGCCAATAATTTCAATGGGATAACTTAAGTCACGTACCAATTGCTTGATAATCGCTAATTGCTGATAATCTTTTTGGCCAAATATTGCCACATCTGGTTGTACAATATTAAATAGCTTAGAGACGACAATACCAACACCATCAAAGTGACCAGGTCGCGATTGACCACATAACTGAGTAGTAATCGCACCAGCAAGAACCAATGTCGGCGGCGGTAGTACGGGGTACATCTCATCAATACTGGGCACAAACACATGGTCTGCGCCAACCGTCGCTAGTTTAGCCACATCCTCATCCAGCGTACGAGGATAACTGTCAAAATCCTCTCCCTCGCCAAACTGAGTAGGATTGACAAAGATGCTCACTACCACCACATCCGCATGCTGTTTGGCAATTTTGACCAGTTCAAGATGACCATCATGCAGGTTGCCCATCGTTGGCACTAACGCGATACGTTGTTGACCACGATAAGGCTTTAATACGTCGCGCAGTGCTGAGATATGGTGATGAATAATTGGCATTATTGACATTTCTTCTACTGATAATCGTAAAATATATCGACGGAACGGGGTGAGCTACATGCAATGAAAGAAACTGATTAACTAGCTAAATTGATGTTGTTCGCTTGGGAAGCTACCTTCGCGTACTGACTGCTGATAGAGTGCAAAGGCGCCTTCGACACTATGTGCCTGGTTACGCTCATCGGTCAAAAAGTCATGTACAAAACGTGGGACACGGCCGTGAGCCATACCTAGCATGTCATGCATCACCAAAACCTGACCGTCGGTATCTGCGCCAGCACCAATACCGATGACTGGCACTGCAACAGCCTCGGTTATCGCTTTAGCAAGTTCAGCAGGTACGCACTCTAGTACTAACAGCGCCGCACCAGCAGCGACGACGGCTTTGGCATCAGTAAGTAGCTTGTCAGCAGCAGCATCGCCGCGACCTTGGATTTTATAACCGCCAAACACATTGACCGATTGCGGGGTCAAGCCTAAATGCACACAAGTTGGCGTGCCCGATTGCGCTAACGTTGTGACCAAATCACCAAGCTCGCTACCGCCTTCAATCTTGATCACATGGGCACCAGCCTGCATCAACTTGCGGCTATTCGTCACCGCTTCTGGCAGCGTCACATAGCTCATAAATGGCAAGTCCGCTAGAATGAGCGCCTGCTTATTACTACGGGCGATATTGGCAGTATGATAAGCCATATCATCAACGGTCACTGGCAATGTTGAGTCATGGCCTTGTACCACCATACCCAAACTATCTCCAATCAAAATAGTATCAATTTGCGCTTTTTCCATCATGCGTGCGAACATCGCGTCGTAGCACGTCAAGCAAGTAAATTTGGTACCGTCTTTTTTGAATTGTTTTAAAGTAGATAATGTCGTCATATGTCCCTCAATGAATCTGCAATACTTTTTATCTGTCTTCACCCATCATTCTACTGCTGGTTAAAAACTTCATCAATCATTCGATAATAAGGTTAAGCCTGACCAGTCTGCGCTTTGTGGATATTCCTCTATTGGTTTATCGGCAATCACTACTGTTGGAGCAAGCTCGCGCAGCGGTACCAAGACAAAATTACGCTTAGCCAATCCTGCATGCGGAATGGTTAGTTGCGGCTCAGTAATCTGCACTTCACCGTATAATAAAATATCGACATCGAGGCTACGCTCACCCCAATGTCGTAAACGTGCCCGCATAGCCTGTTTTTCTAACTGCTGGCAAAAGGCGAGCAACTCCGAAGGCGGCAATGTCGTCTCAAAACCAGCGACTGCATTGACAAAGTCTGGCTGATCTTGTGGTCCCATAGGCGCCGAGGCATAAAATGAAGACACAGTAACCTCACGTATGTCCTCGTGTTCGCGCATAGTTGCAATTGCTTGCTGCAAATGCTCAACAGGTGAACCAAGCTCATTCGCTAGATTGCTACCCAAACCCACATAGCAGGTTATCCAATTAACGTTGTCCGCATTGTTATCGATATTAAACATTATCGGTACTGGGCTGACGGCGGCGACGCTTCGATGGTACAGGGCCTTTATTGTCGCTTATATGCTTACTTGTAGTGTCATTTACTTTGCGTGCAGCAGGCTGTTTTTTAGCCGCTTGACTAGTTTTATTCGGCTTAGCGTCTGTTACTTTAGCTGATTTATTAGCTTTAGTATCCGTTTTATCAGTAGACTGTGCACTAGATTTGGGGGCTTTTTTTGCATACTTAGCAGCAGGTTTAGATGCGCGCTTAGCTTCTTGTATCTCTACTTGTGCCTCTACGCTATCTGCATTATTCGTGCTAGCTACAGTAGGCTGACGACGGCGACGCTTATACGGAACCGGCTCGTTATTCATACTGACTAACGCAGGTGATCTTGCTATAGAACGAGTAGAAGTTGCTGTCGAAGATGAAGGTTTAGCCTCAGTTTGTTTAGCACTAGACGGCTTAGCTTTAGACGACTGCACACGACTTGATTGCTCAGTTTTCTTGTCAGATTTTGGCTGTATGTCTTCAGTCGAGGTATGCTTAGGGGCTGGTTTTTTCTGCACAGACTCTTTACTGTGCTTAGGGCTTTCATCATCTGTCAATTGCTTTTGGAAGGGCGGCACGACTTTTTCGTGTTCGATGACAAACAATGGCGCAGGCTTAGAGTGATGGCGCTTATTTGCCGCTTGGTGACTGTTATTGGCAAGCGATAATTGCTGTAACTGTGCAAGCTCATGGCTGTCTTGTGTTGCTTGCTGCGACTCATTATCCTTATTAGCACTATTGTTATTGGCACTACCCTGATTTTTATTGCTACCAGACTGCTGAGCAGGGGCCGACTGACTCGCCGCTCGGCGACGGCGTGATGGAATATTTGACGAATCATTTACCATAGTTTGGCTATTCGTACCCTTCTCAACATTATCATTGGCTTTATTTTGCTTAGCAGTATTTTGATGAGAAGTTGAATCATCCGCCGTGCTTGTCTCTGGCTTTTGGCGATTACGTCCACGACCACGTTGCGCTTGTTGTCCTTTTTTATAGGCACCGCGACGAATATTTTCATCAAACTCATCGATGGCTTGCTCTTGATCTTGCTCAGATAAGGTTTGGTAGGTCTGCCACCAGTCGCCCATGCCATTGGTCGACTCTGATAGCGGATGCTCGGCATCACCGCATTGCTCACGCAATAATAAAAAGTCAAAACCTGCACGGAAACGTGGGTGCTCAGAAAGCTGAACGATTTGCTTACTACGCGGGGCGGCCAATTTTGGCTGCAATATCCAAATATCACGGATAAACTGCTCGGCAAATTTTGGAATTGCGGTCTTGATACGCTGACGGTCGATAACTTTACTAGCAGCATGCATTTGCGCTTCAGCAAATGGCATGTTACGTTTTTTGGCTTTTGCCAATTGATGCAGATAATTTTCCCACAGCAATGCAGCGTAAAAGAACGCAGGGTTGATACTTTTGCCAGCCGCAATACGTTTGTCGGTATTGATAGCCACTTGAGTGACCAGTGCACTTGGCTCAGACGGCGGGTAGATAATTAAGCTATCAATCGCGCCCGACTCAAACAATAGTGGCAATAGTGGCACCAAATAACCGCCCGTGAACATCTTTTGTGTCTCATCATAGAGACGATGCGGTGATATTTGCTCGAGTAGCGCCCAGTTACCATCATGAAACTGCTGAGACAACTCTTCATCAAACTCAAAGCCTAATTTGGCTTTGAAACGTAAGGCACGCAATAATCGTACCGGATCTTCTTCGATACGTACCGGCGCATGGCCCAATAGGCGAATGATTTTATTATCGATGTCTTCAAGCGCACCGCAAAAATCATGAACCACGCCTTTTAATGGCTGATAATAAAGCGCATTGATAGAGAAATCACGACGAGAGAAGTCTTGTTTGATATCACCCCAAACATTGTCACGTAGGATCATGCCGTCTTGATTGGTGGTGCCACTGCTGGTTGGTGGACCACGAAAGGTAGCAACTTCAATGAGCTCACGCCCTGAGTAGACATGCGCCAATTGGAAGCGCCGACCGATAATACGGCAGCGCTTACCAAAGACGTCTTTTATCTCATGCGGCTTGGCATCAGTAACGGCATCAAAGTCTTTTGGGCGCAGACCCAACAAGGTATCGCGCACGCCACCACCGACGATATAGGCATCAAACCCAGCTCGGGTTAATGTGGCAATCACTTCAGTAATGGAATTGGGTAATTCAGATTTATTCAGTTCTAACTGCTTGGCGGCACGCTCGGCCATGCATCTACTCCTCGCCGGTATTCTTTAACCACCTCTGACAGACACAGCGTTTATCAGGCGGATGTATCTGCTAGTTTAACAAATTTTACGCTTGCTGGGTGTGTAATGACCGTTACTTACGTGCTATTTTGTCAATATTGGGATTAATTAATGCAAAATACGCTTATTAGTCTTGCACGCTTAAACGCTGGCGATTTTTCTCAACGGTTTTTGCACCGATGCCTTTTACCTTAGTCAATTCATCAACCGTTTTAAAACCACCAAACATCTCACGATATAGGATAATCGCCTGCGCCTTGCTGCTGCCAATACCATGTAGCGAGACCAGTTGCGCTTCCGTCGCCCGATTGATATTAATACTTGCTTGCGTATGCGCTTGATTCTGCGCCGTTTCTTGCGCCAATAGATACTCATACGCCCTTTGCGGACTATCAAAACAAGGCGCCGCGTTAGCATAATTGAAGGTCCTAATAGCCAATGCTAGACAACAAGCTAGGCCAAGAGTAGCCTTCTTTATTAAGCTGGTTAACGTGGTTAAGCTGGCAAAAGCGGCTTTATGATGAGCGTTCATGCTGTTTCGCCGCTTCCCATAATGCGTCCATTTCTGTTATATCGCTATCCTCTAAATACTTGCCAGCAGCGGCTAGCTGTTCTTCAATATAGCCAAAACGCGATTTAAACTTATGCACACAAGTCAGGGTGGCGGTTTCCGCATCCAGATTAAGCTTACGTGCGACATTAACTAAGGCAAACATACAATCGCCTAACTCCTTCTCAATATCGCTAATATTAGCTTTAACCTCCGCTTTGGATTTGTCGGTCAGCTCCACCTTCAATTCATCGATCTCTTCTTCTAACTTCTCGAAAGCTCCTGCTACGCCTTCCCAATCAAAACCCAGTTTTGACGCCTGCTTTTGTAACTCTTGCGCTTGCATCAGTGCGCTACCTGCTTTGATATTGTCCAAACGACGCGGTGGCTTGCCACGCGCTTCGCGAGCTTGCCGCTCTTCCACCTTGATTTCATCCCAACGTAATTTAACAGCGGCATCATCTTTTAGGGTTTCTGCCTCAAACACATGCGGATGACGACGAATCAGTTTTTCTTGTAAGGTAGTAATGACGTCACTGATATCGAAACGCCCTTGTTCAGCGTACATCTGACAATGGAAGACCACTTGCAATAGCACATCGCCAAGCTCGCCTTTGATATCTTCGTCATCATCGCTTTGTACCGCTTCCCCTAGTTCATAGGCTTCTTCAATGGCGTAAGGAATCAGGCTATGATTGCTTTGTTTTTTATCCCAAGGGCAATCACTACGCAGCCGCGCCATTAATGACAGTAAATCGTCTAACTCACCGCTCGCTACAGGTGTTCCTTGTACAGGCTGAGGCGCTATTATTGCATTGTCTAAAGTAGTCATAAAGGATGCTCTTATTCTTGAATATTGCTGCATTTAATAGTTATAGTAGATTGACTATAGTGTAGCATTGAACGCGATTGGCTTATAATCGTGTTATTACTAAATATTTTTCTCATTGCTTATGCGTAAGGAACCTTATCATCATGTCCACTTCTGCGACTACTGGCTATCAACCAGCCACTGAATTTAATCCTATTACTATCCATTCATTTAAGGCCTATGATATCCGCGGTGAGCTTGGCGTCAATTTAGATGAAGACATCGCTTACCGTATCGGTCGTGCCTTTGCCCAGATTTTATGTCAGCATTATATGGCAGTTGATGCCACCACTGAACTAAAAAACTTAAATCCAGCTGTCGTTATCGGTAGCGATATCCGTCATTCAAGCGAACAATTAAAACAAGCCAGCATCAAAGGTATGCTAGATGCGGGGATCGATGTGATCGACTTGGGGATGGCTGGAACCGAAGAGGTCTATTTCGCCACTAGCCATTATCAAGCGTTGGGCGGTATTGAAGTGACCGCCAGCCATAACCCTATCAATTATAACGGCTTAAAACTGGTGAAAGAATACTCAAAACCAATTAGCGCCGATGATGGTTTGGCAGAGATTCAAGCGCTGGCAGAATCAGGGCAGTTTACCACTGATAAGCCATCTGGGAAGTTGCAGCTATTGACTGATAAGAGTGCCTATATCGACCATGTGATGACTTTCATTGATACTGATAAGTTAAAACCTCTTAAGCTGGTTATCAATTCAGGCAATGGCAGTGCGGGGCCCGTGGTTGACTTATTAATCGATAAACTCGTGCAAGCTGGCGCGCCAATTGAGGTGATTAAACTCCATCATAGCCCTGATGGCAGCTTCCCAAATGGTATTCCTAACCCAATGATTTTGGCCAATAGAACCGCCACCCAGCAAGCAGTTTTAGAAAACAAAGCCGATATTGGCATCGCCTTTGATGGTGATTTTGACCGTTGTTTTTTATTCGACGAACACGGTGAATTTATCGATGGTAGTTATGTCGTTGGTATGCTGGCGCAAGCGTTTTTGAATAAGGAGCAAGATCAGGAGCACGATCAAGAGCAAGGCGAGTCGATTGTTTATGATCCGCGGGTAATCTATAACACCGAAGCTGTTATCAAAGAACATAACGGCAAGGCGGTCATTAGCAAATCTGGTCACTCTTTTATTAAACAAGTGATGCGCGATTCTGGTGCTGTTTATGGTGGCGAGATGTCGGCGCATCATTATTTTCGCGATTTCTTTTATTGCGACAGCGGTATGATTCCGTGGCTACTGACCATCGAGTTACTATCCGTCACGGGTAAAACGCTATCCGAACTGGTCAGCGGTTATATCAAAGCCTATCCAAGCTCAGGTGAGCTCAATTTTCGCCTGACTAGCCATGATGCACCAACCATCATTAGCGCGATTGAAGAGAGGTTCAGCGCTCTACATCCAACCAAATCAACGCTTGATGGCTTAAGCTTAAACTTTGGGGAGTGGCGCTTTAACTTACGCGCCTCGAATACCGAACCGCTGATTAGATTAAATATTGAAAGTCGCGGCGATGAGCAGTTATTAGCAGACAAAACCCAAGATATTCAGCAATGGCTGGCTGCCCAAGGTGCTGTACCTGCATAAGCACTTATGATTGTTAAAAAACAGATAGTTTATAAAAAAAGCGCCGGTTAACTTTTAGATTAACGGGCGCTTTTTTATAGATTTAGTTTAGGGCATGTCCTCAATCTGAACGAAAGCAACTAAATGGGCTAAAAACGGCTAAATCTTGCCAAACTGTGTCAAATAGCTAGCCAATATCCTGATATTATCAGCACTATTTTCCTTGTTTGGCGACAATTTATCTCATTCTTATCACCATTTTCAAAATGAGGACACGCCCTAGTGCCTGTTGTCTGCAGCGCTAGTTTTGTACTTGATAAAAAGCCTTATTTTGCGCGACCAATGCCCATGTAGTCTCCCAGCAGACTATCAATTTGCGAGCGTGTTAAGGCGTTTTGTGCGTCGAATATAGGTATCGCTTGCTGATTTAATTGTGCCACATCCAGCTGATCGTCTGCCGACCAACTGATGATAAAAATTGCTTGCGCTTCATTAAGCTGTTGGTAAGGACTAGTAATCAAGTGTAGTAATGGTTGCTGTCCATAAAGTGCGGCAAGCTCAGACTGCGCTTTATCGCTATAGACCAAAGTGCGAATATTATAAGACCATAGCAAGGCTAATAATGGATGAATGGCCGAATCTGCCGTACGCCCTGAGCCCGCTTTATAACTACCGCCCCAAATCATCACCGCCTTATTATCGATAAAACCATCAAAATACTGCCAAAACTTACGAAATATCAGCTCTTTTTGGTCTTCGTTGATATGCATGACTGACTGCAACAACGGCATATCTAAGCTATGTTTTTGGCTTGCCTGTTGTAGCTCAATAAGCTCAGTCGGCAAGGTATTACCACCAAAGCCCCAACCAGCTTGCAAGTAGCTGCTACCAACCCGCTGATCAAGTCCCATAATATGACTTACTTGCTGGATATCCACTTGTTGGCTGTCCGCCAAACGTGACATCTCATTCATAAAGCTAACACGCGTTGCCAGCATTGCCATAATGCTGCTGCGGGCAAACTCTATCGTCGCAATATCTGCATGATGAGCCGCGCGGGCATGCTGCATTAAAGGCTTTAACAGCTCTAAATGCTGGCTACTGTCTGAGGTTTTTTCACCTAATAACCATAACGATGGATTCAACATCGAGCTATAGGCATCACCGTCTTGTAAGAACACAAACGGCACATAATATACCCAAGCCCGCTGCAAACGCTTCGATAAGGCTGAAACCGCACCTAATTGTTCGATACCACTCATAATCAGCGGTAAGTTCTGCTGGTGGCTGTGGTTAAAAGCGGTAATCCAGTTATCTTCTACCCATACTGGCTTGATACTGTCTAAAAACAGCCAATACAGCGACACTGTCTTTTTTTCATCAATAGGACTCATCGCCTCATAGCGCTGTATAAGCGCATCAGCACTTTCAGGCAGTGCGTGACTGATAATCTGTTGTTGCTGCCCATACATCTGCCATAACGCCTGCAAATGATGCTCAAAACCATATTGCTGTAGTTGCTGTGACAGCACCTCTTCGTCTGCATACAGATGAACATAATGACCGAGACTTGCCAGCACCACGGCACTGGTAATCGCCTCAATGCTATGACCTATAAGGACACAAACCTCATTGTTTTTGACATCTTGTGATTGAGGTTCATAGTTTTGGTTATGTAACGTATCAGCGCTCATGAGCTTACCTTTTATTATTTAGGGCGTGGCTTTATTTTAAAAATGGTTATAAAAATGAGATAAATTGCAGTCAAACGAGGAAAATAGCGCAAATAATATCGGGATATTAATCAGCTATTTGACGATGTTTGCCAAAATTTAGCCATTTTTAGCCCATTTAGATACAATCGCTTGAATTGAGGACACGCTCTAGTAGAGAGCTAAAAAGACAGCTGTTGAATATGCTGTAATAGCTGATTGGTAGAGGCATCAAAATGTTCGTTACTGTCGTGCTGCATGGCACCATGAACTGACTCTGCCATCTGCTTACCCATCTCAACGCCCCATTGATCAAACGGGTTGATATCCCAAATACTGGCCATGACATAAACTTTATGTTCATAGAGCGCAATCAGTTCGCCCAAGCTGTGCGGGGTCAGCTCGTCGATCAACAAGGTTGTAGATGGCTGATTGCCTCGGTAGTATTTATATTTATCAGCGTCGCAAGCAACTTGCCCATCAATTTCAGCGATTGCGTTATTACCTAAAGCCAATACTCGACTTTGTGCCAGACAATTAGCTAACGATAGCTCATGCTGCTGCTGCAATGACGCATTTTGTACCTCGCCACTATAACGGCGTACACAAGCGATAAAGTCGCAAGAAACCTGCTGCGTGCCTTGATGTAGTAGCTGATAAAAGGCATGTTGAGCATTGGAGCCAATTTCACCCCACAAAATCGGACAAGTATCATAATCAATATGCCCGCCATGCTGCGTGACCGATTTGCCGTTACTCTCCATTTCAAGCTGGGTTAAGTAGCTCGGCAAATAACTTAAACGCCCATCATAAGGTAATACGGTATGCGCATTCACTTTTAAAAAGGTACTGTTCCATACCGCAAGCAAGCCTAACAATACGGGTAAGTTTTCTGCAAAATCTGCCTGGGCAAAATGCTCATCCATACGATGAGCACCGGCCAATAATTGTTTAAACCCAGCCATACCAATGCGAATCGCAATAGCCAACCCAATCGCTGACCACAAAGAAAAACGCCCGCCAACCCACTCCCAAAGCTGTAATTGATGCTCGGGATGAATACCCCAAGCGCTCATTTTTTTGCTATTGGCAGATATCCCGATAAAGTGGCGACGTAATACACTGCCTTCGGTGCCAGCGCGCAGCTTGGCAGTGGCAAGCAACCATGACAATGCCGTTTTAGCATTCGATAGCGTATCAACGGTACCAAAGGATTTGGATGAGATAATAAATAAGGTAGTCTCAGGGTTTAAATGCTTGAGCAAGTTATCGAGCTGGGTGCCATCCATGTTAGAAACAAAATGCACCTCAATATCTGTATCTGCCCATTCATCGAGCGCGGTCGTCGCCATTAGCGGACCAAGATCTGAGCCACCAACACCGATATTGACCACATCGGTAATCGCTTGTCCCGAAAACCCGCGCCAGGTGCCATTACGCACCCGATCAGATAATCTGGCAACCTGCGCCAAACTGTGATGCACATCCTTAACCACATTTTGGTCGCTAGTTTTCAACTCTGCCGTCTCTGGCAAGCGCAGCGCTGTATGCAAAGCGGCGCGCTCCTCACTGGCATTAACCATCGCTCCTTGCATCAAACTCTTGATTCGCGCTGTTAAATCACAGCTATCAGCCAGACTTAGCAGGCTAGATAACACTCTCTCATCAATACACTGCTTGCTATAGTCCATATATAGCGCACCAGCTTGCGTACTAAAATGCTTAGCACGATCATCATCGTGTGCAAATAAATTGGCAAGTGACCATGGCTGCTCAGCAAGTATCTGTAACTGCTGCCAGTGTTTAGAGCTGCGAGCGCTGCTATACGCTTTATTATCTTCTATACCGTTCATCAACTACTCTTTGTTTGCTAATTGCTGCTGAGCGAAATAAATAAAGGCCTGCATATAAGAGCGCATATCCCCAGCATCATAGCTATCGCCGCGCATGGTCGTCACATCGACCCCGTGCTGGCTAATTAGCGCATCAATAGCGTCAGTCAGTTGAATTTCACCACCAACAGAGGCTGTAGTATTGGCCAAATAATCAAAAATATTATTACTAAACACATAACGCCCTACTACCGCTAAACGTGATGGCGCGTCTGCTAAATTTGGCTTCTCTACAAAACCGGCGACTTTAAAGCTAGCATTCAGATCAGCTTCATCAACATCACTGGTATCACTAAACGCTTCATTCAATTGGGCGATGCCGTATTTATGCACGTCCTCATCAGCGACTTGCTCAACCAGTATTTGTGAATGAGCATCATCAGCGAAGGCATTGAGCATAAAGGCTAAGTTATCAGCAGTCATATCGCCAGTAAAAGGATCAAGCACCACGTCAGGCAATAATACGGCAAAATCATGCTCACCAATAATCGGGCGCGCAGCGAGTACTGCATGGCCCAAACCTAATGGCTGACCTTGACGTATCATTGATACTGTTACATCCTCAGGCAACCAGTTTAAACTATCGGCTAGCGCATCTTTGCCTTTATGACGCAACTGGTTATCCAGCTCTGCATTGATGTCGAAGTAGTTCTCAATGGCACTTTTTTGCGCATGACCGACCAAGACAATATGCTTGATACCGGCAGCAATCGCCTCTTCGACGACATAATGAATAGCCGGTCGATTACCAAGCGGCAATAGCTCTTTTGGTACGGATTTAGACAATGGCAACATACGCGTGCCAAAGCCTGCGACGGGAATGACGGCGTGGGTAATTTTTTTCATAATTTTTAGACTGTATTAAAAGAAGGATGAAGTAATAGTTGTTTTTTATAAAAGCTAAGCTAGATTATAGCCGTTAGGGTTCATCTTTTGCCAACGCCAAGTATCTTGGCACATATCAGAGATAGAGAGTTTTGCTTGCCAATTTAATAAATCTCGCGCTTTATCAGCACTGGCATAACAACTCGCGATATCACCAGCGCGGCGGCTAACAAACTGATAAGGAATATCTTGTTCCGACACTTTAGAAAACGCCGTTACTAGCTCTAAAACAGAAGTACCGGTACCCGTACCTAAATTAATCGGTAGAAATCCTATTGAGCTTTTCTTATTTGAGCTGTGTTCTTCTATGCTGGTTTGCTGCTCTAAGTAACTCAGCAAGTAATCAAGCGCGGCAACATGACCTTGTGCCAGATCAGTGACATGAATAAAATCACGGACACCAGTACCGTCAATAGTCGGATAGTCATTACCAAAGATACTGAGCTTGGACAGTTTACCGACGGCTACTTGAGAGATATAAGGCATTAAATTATTCGGAATGTCATTCGGGTCTTCGCCAATCTGCCCTGATGGATGTGCCCCTACTGGATTAAAATACCTCAAAGGAATGAGGTTCCAGCTTTCATCTGATACAGCAAGATCTTCTAAGATATGCTCGACCGTTAGTTTGCTTTGTCCATAAGGATTGGTACAAGAACGCGGTGAACTTTCATCAATAGGTAAGACTTCAGGATCACCGTAAACCGTTGCTGACGATGAGAACACCAGATTTTTAACGTCATATTCTGCCATGACTTCCAATAAGCTAATCGTACCAC
>NZ_JBQSXN010000002.1:0-103277 GCF_052378235.1 Psychrobacter sp. AOP3-A1-26 | reverse complement strand
TTTATCTTATTTTTCCTATTGCCTAAAAATAAAAATGGACGAGCAACGATGGCGGACACGCAAAACCCAACCAATTTTGATAAAAACGACAACGATAATCAAACTGACCAAGCAGTTGCCTCAGGCAATGCTTATGAGCTTATTAAAAAGCGTCTGACTGAGCAAGGCAGCCGCCTAGAAACACAAACGGCGAACCTCAATAACGCTCGCTTGGAAGAGTTTGGTAGTACGCAAATGCAAATCGTTGCCCGCACACGTATTCGCACTGAATATAACTGCGTGGCGCAAGATATGGTGCAAGTGGGCGACTATCTGTTATTTGGCTACAATGTTTTTATGGGGCTTAAAAGAGCGAGTAATATTAAGGATGTACTATCACTATATCGCCTGATAGACCCGACTGATAAAAGTCGTAGTAATGATAATAGTCATGATAGCAGTGATGAAATAAATGACAAAGACCACAAAAATGACAGCACTGACCAAGAGTATCAGCTTGAAGAAGTGGATATAACAAATACCTTCTTAGATCAAGAGGCATTTGTCCAAGATTTTAACGAGTTATATCGCTATTACAAGCAGACCCGCTTGATTCAGCTAACCGTTAAAGACAGTAAACTGCTATTAGCGTTTCAGATTGGTGAGCGTATCACCGATATACGTGTTTTTCGTTTTGCCTTAGATTTTAGCCAAGGCACCCCAGAATCTGCCCAAGTCGCCTATGTGGATAATAGAGGCGAGCGCGATATTGAACTGCCTCCTGCCTATGATTTTGACTGGGTAGAAACCACGCGTGATCAGATGATCAATGGTAAGTACCCGCATATGAATATCTTAGATACGATATTTGTAGAAACGATTGGCGGCGATTTAACCATCAAGATTGAGGATAATACGCAGTCAGGGCAGGGTATTTATAGCGAGCCTGTGAGTGATCGCACTCAGTCGCTGACCGATGCCGAGATTGCTTATGCCAAAGTGGGTAGTTTAATCCTGCTGAAGATACTGCCTTATCGCGAGGACAGTTATCGTTATTTTGTTTATAACACCTTGACCGAAACGGTGCTGCGTCTAGACGCCATTGGTCAGTCGTGTGTCCAGCTGCCGGAAGATCACGGCATTATATTTCCAGGTGGTTATTATCTGCAAACGGGCGAAAACAAGTTATTTGATGCTCAAAACGTTGATGCTACAAACCTACAGTTCAAACGCAAAATCGTCTCACCAAACGGCGAAGACGTTCTCTTCTTATTCTATGATGTCGCTTATGGTGTCACAGGATTATTTCCTTATAATCTAATCAAAAAACAACTGGCAAACCCTATTTATTGCAACGGTATGGCGTTGGCGGACAGTGGTCGCTTGGTGCTGTTTAGCGCCCAAAGTGAGCCGTCGCGCATTCACCCGATGCAGATATGGCATACGCCTTATGCCTCACCTGAGTATGTTAGTGAGCTGCCGGAAAGCAGCAGTTTTTACGGCAGAATCGGCAATAAAGAATTGGTACGCGGTATCTCAGACCTTTATAGCATCACCCGCCTAATCGATAACCAAAGTGTCTCACAAAAGCTCTACGAGGAGTTGGCGGATAATACCAGTCGTCTCTTTGATAGTTATTATTGGCTGTCTGAACCTGAGCTGAACGAGGTTGCAGGTAGTATTAAACAAGTAACGGCTACCGCTGAGTTGGTCATTGATGAGTTTGCCAAAGTACAAAGTATTCAAAAGCAAACCCAAACCGCTTTGAGCGATGCCGACGCTCAGCAAGGTGAGATATTGCGGCAGATACGCGTCACTACTTTTGAGTCTGCCAGTGATTACGTGGAGCAGCTGTCGGCGTTAAGACAACAAAAGGGTCGTCTGGTTAGCCTAGAGGATTTGCGTTATTTAGATGGCGATAAGCTTGAAGCGTTGCAGGCTCAACTAGAAGAAGCAGAAAGCGAGCTCGCCGAAAAGACCGTATTATTTTTAAGTGAAGACCAGGCGCTTTCGAGCTACGAAGCAGTTTTAGCCGACGTCAGTGAGCGTTTAAATACGGCTGAAACCAATGCTGAATTAAAACCTGTCCTAGACAAAATCGATGAAACCGCACAAGGCTTAGATTTATTAACCGAGCTGCTGGGCACGTTGGATGTTGCCGATGCCACCGTACGCACCCAAATTATCGATGACATATCGACCATTTATTCGAGCCTCAATCAAAGCAAAGCCAAGCTCAACCATAAGCGCAAAAACTTGGGTTCAGCCGAAGCCGTTGCGCAATTTGGCGCGCAGTTTAAGCTGTTTGGTCAGTCGATTGCCAATGCCTTGTCCATTGCCAATACACCTGAGAAATCAGATGAGCAAATGGCAAAATTGCTGGTGCAGTTAGAAGAATTAGAAAGCCAGTTTGCTGACCCAGAGACCAATAGTGGCGATCAGTTTTTAACAGACATTATTAGCAAACGTGAAGAGATTTACGAAACCTTTGAAAACCATAAGCAGCAACTGCTTGATACGCGTAATCGCAAAGCCCAAAATTTAGGTGAAGGTGCGCTGCGGATGCTCGAGAGTATCAAAAAACGTACCCAAAGTACGGGTGTCACCGGCTTTAAAGAAGAAGAGGCGTTAAATACCTATTTTGCTTCAGATGGCTTGGTACAAAAAGTTCGTAACATCGCCAAAGAACTGCAAGCGATGGGCTTTAGCGTCAAGGCAGACGACATCGACGCGCGCCTAAAAGCCATCCAAATCGAAAGCTATAAGAGTCTCAAAGATAAATCTGATTTATTCGAAGATGGCGGTCAGATTATCAAGTTGGGCAAGCACCGCTTTTCGGTCAATACCCAGCCGTTAGACTTGACCTTGCTCAGTCGTCAACAGTCTGATGGTGCGCGCATTCTCAATTTGCACCTAACAGGCACCGACTATTATGAAGTGCTCAATAATGCTGAACTGAGTGCTTTACGCCCATATTGGGATATGAATATCGCCTCCGAGTCTGATACTGTCTACCGCGCAGAATATTTGGCGTATAGCATCATTGAGAGCGCCAAAAACAGCCAAGATGGTTTGACCGAAGCGCGCCTATATCAAGCGTACGACGAGACCGCCAGCACTATTAGTGTCAGCACGCTTGATAGCAATAGTGATATTTATAATGATAGCGCGCTGGCTAAACTGGTTAAGGCGTACGCCACTCCTCGTTATCAGCTCGGTTATGACAAAGGTATTCATGACCATGATGCCACGTTGTTATTGATGCAAATATTACCCACGTTGCGTGAAGCGGGTTTGCTGATATACACGCCGCAAGTTCGTGCATTGGCGCAGTTGTTTTATTGGCAGCTAAATTTAGTACAAGCGCTTGGTTTAGAGGTTTTGCATCAATTTGGCTATGACGCTTGGCTGAATGAATCAACGCTTACGCGCGTGGACAACTGGATGGATAGAGCCATCACCGCCGAGCAGTTGCGCCGTAGCTTGGGCAGTGATAATGCCAAAGCATTACTGGTTGATGATATCACCCAAGTGATGCAATATTTTGTCGCCGCTTATAGTGACGACAGCGTTGGCGTTGATAACGGTGCTAGTAAGCAGGCAGAATCAAAGTCAGATTTAGACAATAGTGATATTCATAAAGAGACTGTTGTTAATAGCAATACTATCTTTCAGCAAAGCTATGTCCAGCTTGCCAGTGAATATTTGGTCAACGTCATGGGTCAAGCCAATACGCCCAATGGCGATATAGAATGGCAAACCAGCCAACAAGCGCAGCAGTTATGCGAGCAATTAAGCCAAACTTTGAATAGCTCATCAGGCACCGCGCCAAATAGCGCAGGCTTTGAGCAACTACAGTCTTCAATCGGTAAGCTTGGCTTTCAGCCCAAATCTGCGTATGAGCTACTAGCAACATGGTTTCACGCCTTACTTGATAAGATTTACGCTGAGGATAGTAGCAAAATAGCCGGTGAGCAAGCTAATAATGAAGAAGGTGAGCTTAGTGAACAGCAGCTTGCTGAGCGTAAAGAAAAAGAAACTTTACGCAAACAACAGCTAGAAAGTGGTCGTCATTATGTGCCGGAAGCGATTGCTATCTTGCTTACCCAATTAAACGACAGCCAGCGTGAAGCGTTAATACAACGTCTGGTTGACGCAGGCGCCAGCTTTAATAAAGCGGCAAGTGCGACATCATCACCCTTATCATTTGCATCAACCCCAGCATTGACCAGTAGTAATAACCCACTCAATCAAGTCGCCAGCTTTGAGCGCAGTACGGGTAAAGTATCGCTTGAAATACAAGTCAAGCATCTATTGGGCGAGCATGAGCGTATCCAGCAGCAAACCTTAACCTTTGCCGTCGATGATTTCTTAAATCGTTTGCACCATCATGATACGCAGGTTATTCCTGCTTATCGACGCTATCTGGCTCTGCGCTCAGAAATTTTGCGCGATGCAAAAGAGGCGTTGCGACTTGATGAGTTTATGCCGCGTCCATTGTCATCATTTGTGCGCAACCGTCTGATTAATGAGAGCTATCTGCCATTAATCGGTGATAACCTTGCTAAGCAAATGGGTACAGTTGGCGAGGATAAGCGTACCGACTTGATGGGTATCCTGATGATGATATCGCCACCAGGTTACGGTAAAACCACCTTGATGGAATACGTCGCCAACCGTTTGGGGCTAATCTTTATGAAGATT
Organism: Psychrobacter sp. AOP3-A1-26; assembly: GCF_052378235.1. Classification (NCBI taxonomy): domain Bacteria; kingdom Pseudomonadati; phylum Pseudomonadota; class Gammaproteobacteria; order Moraxellales; family Moraxellaceae; genus Psychrobacter; species Psychrobacter sp. AOP3-A1-26. Next base: position 98,594 of record NZ_JBQSXN010000002.1, on the reverse strand, counting down.
AATTGTCCTTCACTCGGTCATGACGTCACCTCGTTAGACCCTGAAAAAGCGCCTAATGCCACCGCAAGAGAAGAGCTCAATAAAATTAACTTGGCCTTTGAGATGGGCAATAACGTCATGCTCTATCTCGATGATATTCAGCATACCCATGCTGAGTTTTTGCAAAAATTTATCTCACTCGGCGATGGCACACGCCGTATCGATGGCGTTTGGCAAGATAAAACCAAAACCTATGACATGCGTGGCAAAAAGTTCTGCGTGGTCATGGCAGGTAACCCTTACACCGAAAGCGGTGAGGCCTTTAAGGTGCCTGATATGCTCGCCAACCGTGCCGATATCTATAACCTAGGCGATATTATGAGCGGCATGGAAGAGATATTCGCGCTCAGCTACATCGAAAACTCGCTAACCTCAAATGCCGTATTAGCACCACTTGCCAATCGCGACCTAGCAGATGTGCATCGCCTCATTAAAATGGCAAAAGCGGATAATGCCAACTTAGCCCAAGCACAAAGTAGCGAGCTAACCTATCCCTATAGTAGCTCGGAGATTAACGAGATTATAGCTATTTTGCGCCATATGTTTACCGTGCAAAAAGTCATTCTTGACGTCAACCAAGCCTACATTGCTTCTGCCTCGCAAGATGATAAATACCGGGTTGAGCCGATATTTAAGCTCCAAGGCAGTTACCGTAATATGAATAAGATGACCGAAAAACTATCGGCGATTATGAATGACAGCGAGCTTAACCAGCTGATCGATGATCATTATCTGGGCGAGTCGCAACTCTTGACCACAGGCGCAGAGAGCAATCTGCTCAAACTTAGCGAGATGCGCGGGGCGCTGACTGAGCAAGAAGCACAGCGTTGGGCGAAAATCAAAGCTGATTTCTTACGCAACAAAGCCATGGGCGGTGAAGATGGCGATACTGGCGCGCGTATCGTTGCCCAGCTGGTCGATTTGGCCAGCGGTTTTAATGCTATCAGTAGTCAGTTTGATAAATACCTTACTCAAAACAATCCTGAGGAAATCGCGCGCTTGCGAGAAGCGGGACAACAAGTGCAAATCGATGCGCAACTAGAGGCTCAATCAAAGGCACTAAAAATCCTCGCTGATAGCTTTATCACGGGTTTTGTAGATAACGCCAAAGTGGTTAGCGACAGCATCGACAATGGCTTTGAAAAAAGTATGAATCAGCTGATGCAAATTTATAAGCATGATCACAATGCTGAAAAGGCGGAAGGTGAGCAGCTCAAGCAAAGCCAAGAGATGCAAAAAGCGCTGATGGTGCAATTGGTCGATGCCGTCGAGCAGCTATCGCATAAGATGGCTGATAGCTTGTCACATAGCTTAACGCAAAGGCTACTTAAAAATGATGAGAATCAAACAGCAGATATTGATACGACTGACATCCATCAGCAAACCGCACTGATGGCAAATGCGCTAAAAGAGGCGCTTACACCACTCAATATGCGCATGGATGAAAAGCTGGCAATCGATAGCAGTACCGATCAATCAGGTAAGCTGATCGTCAATAGCCTCAATCGACTGAATAAAATATTTGATGACTATGATTAGGACTTGTGATTAGTGCTTATGAAAAATAGATAGTAGTAATAGCGACAAGTTATCGATGTATAGTCGAGGCGGTTTAAAGTAAAGCGAGTAGGGTGCGCCCCGCGCACCGATTTGTATAAAGTAACAGGAACATCATGGCGCATAAAAAGAAAAATGTCCGCAAAAAAGAATGTCCCGTCTGCAAACGTGAGTTTAGCTGGACTAAAAAGTTGGATAAAAACTGGGAGAGCATGGTCTATTGCTCCGACCAATGTCGCCGTGTGAAAAAGTATGAAGGGTTGGTGGATCATCAAAAAGAAGATAAATAGGCGTTAATAGTTAACTAAAGATATATGACAACAAGGTAGGGTGCGCCCCGCGCACCATTTTGAAAAAGTTGTAGGCGGATTTTTAACCCAGCAATTCATACTACAAAGTGACGTACGGAAGCTCATGGCACATAAAAAAGTAAACTTACCGCAAAAGACCTGCCCCGTCTGCCAACGCCCGTTTACGTGGCGCAAGAAGTGGGAGAAAGACTGGGAGCAGGTGATTTATTGTTCTGAGCGGTGTCGGCGGGGGAAAGCTAAAGTTGACTAAGAAAAATATGACAGAAATACTGACGCTAAACATACTTAATATTTATTAATTTCAGTATTCAAGTTTTTCCAATGGTTTTTAATTTGCGAGTCAATCTTATTTTTATCAAGCGTTCTGCTAGCTAGTTTCGCATACGTAATAAAATTACCCCAGTTATAACTAGATGTTTGCCTCCACTGGTTAGTCGTTCCAGACACTCGTTGGTATTTCTTTGAACGATTTGAGCCTATATAAGAGTACTGTTTATATAATTGTCTTTTAAAGATTTCACCTCTAGATTTATTTCGAATCCTAGACTTGAAATACCCTCTACGCCTAACTCCAGCTTTCATTTTTCTATAGTAACTAGCTAGAGAACTTGTTTTCAAATAAGTATATTCACCATCAAAACTAAAGCCTAAATATTCAAAGTTTCTATTGATGCTATTTTGGTTGATTGTTCCTTCAAACTCTTGTAGACAAGTTAACCTATTTCCATCGTGATTAAATTGAAAAATCTGAGTCTTAGAGGGTTGTATTTCTAGTTTTGAAATTTCAATAATAGATTTTTCTAAAAAATCAATCATATGACTTTTGTGTCTTCTTTCGCAAACAATAACTGCATCATCAGAATATCTCCGATATAAGCCATTAAAACTAAGAACATTTCTATTTACTACCTCATCAAAATCTAGCATATAAATATTTGCTAATGTAGCACTGATAGGCGATCCTTGACAGATACCATAACCTTTTAAATAGTTGCTTTTATCACGTTTATGCTGCCTTATAAGACCCTTAGCACGAATTTTATGAATATCGTTTTTTTCACAAAATGAAATTGCACCCTGAGCCTTCATATATTTTAAAGATTTTATATGTTTTTTGTTAATTAAACCTGACTTTGACTCAGTAATTATCTGATCTTGAAATAAGTTAAATAAGTGTAGTTCTTCAATATATGAAAATTTAGTTATATTTTTGAATACATTATAATGGTCATTTGGCAGAGTGCTAACGTTCAAAACCTTGCACCAAGATTTTTTAAGTATTTTATGATCTAAGTTATCGAAAAATCCAGTGACATCTACAGCAATAGCAACTAACTCCCGATCGGAGTTATCTCTAATATAATTAAAAACATCATTAGCGAAATCGATATTACATTTATTTCTATATTCATCGAAGGGTATTTTTCTATAGGCAGTGACTACTTCATTTAGTCCTTTATCTTTCAATAGTATTTCATATTTTTTCATCAACAAGGATGAGTAATATGAATAAATGTTAGAGTCCAAATGGCTAGCGTAATAAATGTCTCTAATTTTAGGGTCTAACTGTTTACGTTCTCCATTGAACTTTACGTTTCCAAAATTATCATACTTCTTTCTGAGTTTTCTAGAGAAGATTTGCTTGTGGATAAATGGGAGAAATGAGTGTTTAGAGATCTGGTTACTATCTTTTATGTAACTAGATACTTGTTTCTTGTTTGCTGTAGTAATCGGATACCCAATATGAGGGTACCTTCTAACTCTAAACCATTCAGTTTTTTTCACTAATATAGAACCATAGTTATAAGGTGTGGAGAACGAACCTGTACGGGGCTTCGCTTTTTAACACTACTTAGTAGTGGGTGAGTTAAGTTCCAAACGTCACTATAAAGAGTGACACCCCTTATCAAGACAGGAATAAGTATAATAATACATATTAAACATCTTATGGAAATATACACCATGCAAAATCTAACAATATTAATAATAGTTTATATCATAAATAGATTGACAACGCCAATTATATATGGTATTAAACCGACTTACTAGCTTTCTAGTAAGCACTGCACAAACTTGCTTATGCAGTTATTTAGCAAACTTAACAAACCAGCTTCATTCTCCACTCGTATATTCTAACAGAGAGTAAAAAATCCTACAAATTCAAATTTAACCATTTCTTAGTCATCTTCACATCACAATTTTCTTACTCAATATTAAAGCACGCATAAGCAATAAACCCCTACCTAGCATCTCTCTTAGCAAAGATATTCGCAACCAATGCGCCACTAAAGTTATGCCAGACACTAAAGATCGCACTAGGTAGAGCAGCGACAGGATTGAAATAAGTCGCAGCAAGAGCAGCACCAAGCCCCGAGTTTTGCATGCCCACTTCTACCATAATGGCACGACGTTGTTTCTCAGTAAAGCCAGATAAGCGAGCGATTAAATACCCTAAGGTATAACCCAGCATATTATGTAGGGCCACGACGACAAATACGATGGCACCACTGTCTAAAATAGTTGTTTTAGAAACCGCGACCACGGCGGCGATGATAATCGAGATACCCAATACCGACACCATCGGCAATACCTCGGTGACAAATTCGATTTTTTTACCCAAAAACTTATGAAAGATAACACCCAATAATATAGGCAAGATGACGATTTTAGTAATGGTGAGCATCATACTGGCCAAATCAATATCGATCAGCTGACCCGCAAAAATATTTAACAGAATAGGGGTTAAGAAGGGTGCGAGCAGGGTAGAGATTGAGGTAATCGCCACACTCAATGCCACATCACCTTTAGCTAAGAACGTAATCACGTTGCTAGACGTACCGCCTGGGCAACAACCAACCAAGATAACCCCGACCGCGATCAAAGGATCAAGATTAAAAACCACCGTCAATAAATAAGCAATCAGCGGCATTAGCGTGAATTGTGCCACCAGTCCTACCAATACTGGTTTGGGTCGTTTAACAATCTCTAGAAAATCTTCTGTTCTAAGCGTCATGCCCATGCCAAACATAATGATGCCAAGTATCGGAACGATCAAAAATGCCAATGAGGCGAAGAGTTCAGGAAAAACAAAGCCCAACACGGCACTGACCAATGCCCAAATTGCAAACGTTTTGCCAATCCAACTAGAAAGTAGCGCAATTTGTTTCATAACCTTTCTCAAAATAGTGAAGTAGGTAATAATTTAGCATGGTTATCGTCAGGAAATGATAAAAGTATTTTGTTATTAGCGTAGCGATAAGTTTGCTTATATAAAGTCGTCTATGGTTCTATAAAAAATGGCTTACTTATATTAAATAAGTAAGCCAAATATGATTATCAGATATCTATGAGTTAACTGGGTTTGACACCTTTACAAATTCGGATTTAACCACTTCTCAGCAGTTTTCATATCCCAACCTTTACGCTCAGCATAGCTCTCTAACTGATCGGTGCTGATTTTACCAACGTTAAAGTACTCACTATCAGGATGCGAGTAATAGAAGCCACTGACCGAAGACGCTGGCCACATCGCATAGCTTTCAGTCAAGATCGTACCGATAGCATCGCCGGTACCAATCCACTCAAATAGCTTACCTTTTTCAGTATGTTCAGGGCAGGCAGGGTAGCCAGGTGCTGGGCGGATACCGACGTATTTTTCCTTGATCATCTCATCATTGCTAAGCGACTCAGTCGGTTGATAGCCCCAGTATTCTTTACGAATGAGTTCATGTAAATGTTCAGCAAAGGCTTCTGCCAAGCGATCAGATAAAGCTTGAGCCATAATGGCATTATAGTCGTCACCAGCCGCTTTATACTTTTCAGCCAGAGCTTCTGTACCAACGATGGAAACGGTAAAACCGCCTATATAATCGGTATGAGCTTCTGATGGCGAGATAAAGTCTGCCAAGCTAAAGTTTGGCTTGCCACTGGCTTTGTCGCTTTGCTGACGTAGATGCTCGAACTGATAGGTTGGGTTGCCACCTTGTTGTGGATCTTTATCATAAACCGTCACGGTATCGTCACCAGTCCGTCGAGCTGGCATGAGCTTAAACACCCCTTTAGCCACGATTAATTTTTCATCGATCATTTTTTGTAGCATGTCTTCTGCGTTACCAAACAAATCACGAGCGGCTTCGCCAACCACATCATCTTGCAATATTTTTGGGTATTTTCCCGCCAGTCCCCAAGAGATAAAGAACGGCGTCCAGTCGATATAAGGCAGTATATTAGTGATGGGATAATCATTAAGGATGACTTGTCCTAGTTTATTCGGCACAGGCGGCACATAGTTGTCCCAGTCGTACTGAAAACCAAGGTCAATAGAGTTAGCATAAGATATTTTGGCAGCTTTTGGCTGACGTTTGGCGAGGCGCTCACGTACCTTGATATATTCTGCGCGCGTCTCGTCGATAAGACCTTGACGATTCTCTTTCGACAGCAGTTTCGTCACTACGCCTACTGAGCGTGAAGCATCCGACACATAGATGACGCCATTGTTTTGATATTGTGGTTCGACTTTGACAGCGGTATGCGCTTTAGAAGTTGTGGCACCGCCAATCATCAGCGGTAAGGTCATGCCGCGCTCTTGCATTTGCTTGGCGACATAGACCATTTCCTCAAGGCTTGGGGTAATGAGACCTGATAAGCCGATGATATCGACTTCCTCAGCAATCGCGGTATCGAGGATTTTTTCACAAGGTACCATCACGCCCAAATCGAGGATGTCATAACCATTACAGCCAAGTACCACACCGACGATGTTTTTACCGATATCGTGGACGTCGCCTTTGACCGTCGCCATGAGTATTTTACCTTTCTTTTCGCCTTCGACTTTTTCCGCTTCGATATACGGGTTTAACCAAGCTACAGATTGCTTCATCACGCGCGCGGATTTCACCACTTGCGGTAAAAACATTTTACCGGCACCAAATAAGTCGCCAACGATGTTCATTCCATCCATTAATGGCCCTTCGATGACTTCTAGCGGTTTTGGGTATTTCTCCCATGCTTCTTTGGTATCAGCGTCGATAAAGGTGGTGATACCTTTTACTAAGGCATGGGCAATACGCTCTTCGACCGTGCCTTCGCGCCAGCTCATATCGACGGTGCTGTCTTTTTTCTTCCCACCATCTTGATAGCTTTCGGCGATGGTCATCAGCCGTTCGGTGGCGTCTTGGCCAGTTTCGCCTTGGTTGCGATTGAGCATCACATCTTCGATGGCGTCGCGTGCTTCTTTTGGAATATCGTCATAAATCTCTAACATAGAAGGATTGACGATACCCATGGTTAAGCCGTTTTGAATCGCATGAAATAGGAATACTGAGTTGATCGCTTCACGAATCGGGTTGCCACGGAAACTAAATGACACGTTAGACACACCGCCCGAGACCATGGCATTTGGCAAGTTATCCGTGATCCATTTAGTGGCGTTGATAAAGTCGGCGCCGTAATTATTATGCTCAGTGATACCGGTGGCGACCGCAAAGATATTCGGATCAAAAATAATGTCTTCGGAAGGGAAGCCCACTTCATTGACCAAGACATCGTAGCTGCGCTGACAAATCTGAGTTTTGCGCTCAAAGGTGTCGGCTTGCCCGTCTTCATCAAAGGCCATAACGATAACCGCTGCACCGTAGCGCATGCATAAATTGGCGCGCTCGACGAACTCAGCTTTACCTTCTTTTAAAGAGATGGAGTTGACAATCGATTTACCTTGAATGCGTTTCAAACCTTCTTCGATAATGTCCCATTTCGACGAGTCTAGCATCAACGGCACACGGCTAATGTCAGGCTCGCCCGATACCAAGTTGACGAAATGAATCATCGCCTGTTTGGAGTCGAGCATACCTTCGTCCATGTTGATATCGACGATTTGTGCGCCACCTTCGACTTGGTCACGGGCGACATCGAGCGCTTCGGTATAGGCTTCGGTTTTAATCAAACGTAGGAATTTTTTAGAACCGGTAACGTTGGTACGCTCACCAACGTTGACAAATAAACTGTCGTCGTTGATGGTAAACGGCTCAAGTCCAGATAAACGGCAGGCAGGTGCTATTTCTGGAATGACGCGCGGTGGGTAATTGGCCACCATATTAGCGATTTGGCGAATATGCTCAGGTGTGGTACCACAACAGCCGCCGACAATATTTAAGATGCCTGCTTTGGCAAAGCCTTCTAATAGCGCAGTGGTTTCTTCAGCCGTTTCATCGTATTCGCCAAACTCATTGGGCAGACCAGCATTCGGATGCGCGGAGACATAAGTATTGGCGATATTTGATAACGTTTGGATATGTGGGCGCAGCGCATCGGCACCGAGCGCGCAGTTAAAACCAACGGTTAATGGTTTGGCATGGCGAATCGAGTTATAAAAGGCCTCAGCCGTTTGACCTGACAAGGTGCGACCCGATGCATCGGTAATCGTCCCTGAAATCATAATCGGCAACTCAAAACCGATATCATCAAACACGCCGGTTATGGCAAATATCGCTGCTTTGGCATTGAGCGTATCAAAGATAGTCTCAATCAAGATGATATCGACGCCGCCTTCCATCAATGCCAATGTTGACTCACGATAATTCAGCACCAATTCATCAAAGGTAATGTTACGAAAGGCAGGGTCATTGACATCAGGAGACAATGAGCAAGTACGCGACGTTGGACCAATAACCCCAGCGACGAAACGTGGTTTGTCAGGATTCTTAGCTGTGTATTCGTCAGCCGCTTCGCGCGCAATCTTGGCCGCAGTTTTATTCAGCTCTGGCACTAGATACTGCATATCGTAGTCAGCCATCGATAGCCGCGTACCGTTAAAGCTGTTGGTCTCGATGATATCTGCACCTGCCTCGAGATGCGCCAAATGAATTTCTTTAATCATGTGCGGCTGAGATAGCACGAGCAGATCATTATTGCCGCGTACGTCTTGTTCAATATCAGCAAAACGCTCACCGCGATAGTCTGCTTCTTCCAGCTTATAGTTCTGAATATGAGTGCCCATCGCCCCATCTAACATCAAAATCCGTTTGGCCATCTGCTCAGTGATACGCGCACGCGCGGTCAGCTGCTGTGCTTTATAAGGGAACACGGCAGGGGGTGTCAGTATAAAGCTATCCGCTGCATTGGATGAAGGGGCATTGTTGTCCGCGGGAGAGGAGGTCGGTGAAGTTGTGGTCTTTTGAGTCATAGGAGCGCTGCTTATATCGTCAATTTTATAAAAGGAAGGAATAACAAATAGATGCAAAAAACAGGGTCAAATAATTATAAGAGAAAATAAAAGTTATAGGGCGTGTTGAATATTCACAAATAGGCAAATCCGCATTATTTTAGCATGAAAAATATGCTGTACGCAGGATAGTGCTTATTCCTCTTTAGCAATACAGCATATAAGGTGTATGTTTGTTGAATGCTAAACGATGGCAGTGAGTTTTATTGCCTACAATAAATTCTATTGCATAAATTGGATAGGCACAAATGAACATCATTTCCATCAAGGATTACATAAAGCTTTGTTTTTATGGATTGATTTCAAGTTTACTGTAAAAAGTTAGACAAAATTTACACCGATGCTACAAAAAATAGCCTAAAGGCGAATTGATAAACATGGTTTATATGTTAATTTAATTTCAGAAGGATTAATGTTTCGTAAGTAGTACTTACTAGTTGAATGCTAATATTCATCATAAACACTAAGTCATAAAGAGACACGTCATAAAAAGACATGTCGTAAAAAGACACTGAGTCATAAAGACTGATGTGAGTGCTTGCTCTAGGGAAAGTCAATCTAACTTGCAAGACGGTAATACCGTAGTCAATAGATACTTAATCATTAAGGATAATGTTATGAAATTCATTAAAATTGCTACCATCGGTACACTTGCTATTTCAATCGCTGGCTTAAGCGCCTGTAATAATATGATGCCAGCCAAAACTGCGGCGATGAAAGCACCCACGTATAGCCAGCCGATGGCAAATATGAACGTGGTACAAATCGCCCAAAGCAATGCTGATTTTTCGTTGCTTGCTGAAGCGGTCGTTGCAGCAGATTTAGCAGACGCTTTATCGGATACCAGTGCGAGCTATACCGTACTGGCCCCAACCAATGCAGCATTCGTTAAAGTATTACAAGAAACAGGCATGACCAAGGCAGAGCTATTTGCCAATAAGCCATTACTTACCAAAATATTGACTTATCATGTCATCAAAGGTAATACGCCAGTTTATCAAAAGCATGTAAGACCCGGTAATTACACCATGCTCAGCACTGATACACTGATGATTACGCCACAAGGTAGGTTAAAAGATGAAAATGGTCGTCTAACCAATATCCTCAAGACCGATATCGCGGCCAGTAACGGCGTCGTCCATGTTATTGATAGAGTGCTACTCCCTAAATAAGCATTGAGCTAAGTTGAGCTAAGTTGAGCTAAAAGGTATCTCGTTATTTTTTATCAGTTAGCTGCTATATTAAATCCACTATAAAATAAATACAGTGCTACTGGGATGAATTTTGCGTAGCCTCTGGGAACGCAGCACGCAAGGAAAATATATACCAGTAGCACGCTGTAATAGATGTACTCTTTTTATTTAAGACTAACTATATCAGTACCAGCTGCCTTTATGACGTTATTGAGCTCATTCAATGTTCAATAAGCCCTGATAAACAAAAAATATCTTGTCAATGCGGTAAGGGTTAATACACAAGCTAACAATGGCGTCGTATACGTGATTGATACAGTGTTGCTACCTAAGTAAGCATCAATTCAAAATTAATCAGTTAATATTGTAGTTATTGATATAACACATTCCTCGTTTGGTTCGACTCATTAGTCTACTGTTATATTTTTAAGTTAAGAAAAAGTTAGTTAAGAAAAACTATTTACTAAGCTTATCATTTACTATTTATAAGGAAATATCCATGTTAAAGAAGAATTTATTATCTATTGCCATCGTTACCGCTGCTATGTCATTGGCAGCCTGTAACGATACCGACACCGTGGCTGAACCAACTGAGCCGGATGTCACTACCGAAGAAGTAGTTGTTGAACCTGAGGTTGAGACGGATCCAATGGTTGAAGCAGAACCTATGGATATGGATGAAACCGATGTTGCTGGCACACAAACCATTGGTGAAATGGCAGCGGGCAATGAGAATCTAACCATCCTGACAGCTGCATTACAGGCTGCTGGACTGGATTCAATGTTGATGGCTGATGACAAGTACACCGTATTTGCACCAACTGACGATGCCTTTGCTGCGCTATTAACCAAGCTAGATATTACTAAAGAAGAGCTATTGGCTGATGAAGCAACGCTGAAAAGTGTACTGCCATACCATGTTGTTCCTATGGTAGTAAAAGCGGCTGATATCCCTTATGGTGATAAAATTGAAACCGCAAACGGTCAGTCATTTACTATTAGCGAAGACAATGTGATTACCGATGCAAGTGGTAACACGGCTAATATCATTGACACGGATATGATGGCAACCAATGGTGTGGTACATGTAATCGACACCGTATTATTACCAGAATAAGCTCAATCAGTTTTCTATAACGTATTAATACTATCTAAGAAGCCCAGCCATTGCGCTGGGCTTTTTTTATCTATCAATTTTACTGTGCCCAAACTATGAAAGAATAGAGTTGTGCAAATAAGAAAGCCCGAGACGATGGTCTCGGGCTTTTTTACTCAATAGGGCTGAGCAGTGACTACTTTAAAGAGTATTACTTATGCTCTTTATGTAGTGGGTCTTGGGCTGCCATTCTTTGTTGCTCTTTTAAATGGCGCTCTTCCCAATAAGGCGCGTTTTTGATACCGAATTTTGCAGGATCAAAACTATAGCGTGCGACACCTGCTTTACGCTGTGCTTCATAGTCTTTTAGCATCGTAAGCGTTGGGCGAGCCACAATGAAAATGACCAAGATACCAACGATGTTCAACCAAGCCATCAAGCCCACACCGATGTCGCCGATAGCCCAGATGTAACCAGCTGAGTTGAGACCACCGTAGGCAACCATCGCCATGATTAAGACTTTGACTAAGAATAGACCTGTTTTATTAGCCTTACGACTGATAAAGCGAGTCAGGTAAGCCACGTTCACTTCAGCAATGTAGTAATAAGCCAAAATAGTGGTGAAAGCAAAGAAGAATACAGCGACTGCAATAAAGGTATTACCAAAATTACCATATACCGATTCCATCGCCATTTGGGTAAAGGCAGGGGCGTTGATCTCAGTAGTAGCGGCTATGTTCTGTACGACGAACTGACCGTCTGGCAACGTACCCTGAATGTTGTACATACCAGTAGATAGAATCATAAAGGCAGTAGCAGAACAAACCAGTAACGTATCGACGTAGACTGAGAAAGCCTGTACTAAACCCTGCTGTGATGGATGCTCAACTTCGGCAGCAGCCGCAGCGTGAGGACCAGTACCCTGTCCGGCTTCGTTAGAGTAAATACCCCGTTTGACACCCCAACCAATAGCAGCACCAAAACCTGCTTGAGCGGTAAAGGCATCACCAATGATCATACCGAATACTTCTGGGATCAAACTGACGTTGGTGAACATGATAATTAAGGCTAAAATGATATAACCTAGTGCCATAAAAGGAACGGCGTATTCAGTAAAGGTTGCAATACGCTTAATACCACCAAAGATGATGATACCTAATACGACTAGAATGATAGCTAGTGCGACTAGACGCATAGAGCCAACTTCTAGGGCTCCGATGTTCATCACTGTCCCTTCGCCCATTACTTGGGCAAAAGCATTGATAACGCCGTTAGCCTGTACGCCTGGTAAGAACATACCACAAGCTAAAATAGAGGAAATTGCGAAAAGGATACCGTACCACTTTTGACCCAGAGCGCGCTCAAAGTAGTAAGCGGGACCACCACGATATTCGCCAGTAACCACATCTTTTTCTTTATAAATCTGTGCTAGCGTTGCTTCGACATAAGCGGTAGAAGCCCCTAAAAAGGCAACCACCCACATCCAAAACACGGCACCTGGGCCACCAAAACCGATAGCAGCAGCAACGCCTGCGATGTTACCCATACCCACACGTCCCGCTAGAGAGACGGCAAGTGCCTGAAACGATGAAATACCATCAGTACTGGACTTACCAGTAAATAGTAGTTTGATCATTTCACCAAAAAGACGCACTTGTACAAAGCGCGTCATAATAGAATAAAATAGGCCAGCGCCCAAGCATAAGTAAACTAATGCGGGGCTCCAAATAATTCCATTTACTAAGTTAACTAAACCTTCCATATTTATATTCCTAGTACTGTCTCAAAGTGGCGCTATATGCTAGGAGCAAGCTAACTGGTTAACTTACTTATTTAAGTTAAGCAGTTAAATTGTCTACACCGACTTAATCCATTTCATTTAAAAAGTATGCCAATTAAGTCTCATACACGCTATAAGCTGTATCGATTCAAGACATGCTGGTGTGGTAAATTAAGCTTGTTGAACTCATATTTAACCGCTTGATGGTGATTTTATAAGGAAACCAACAGCGTGTTAGTACTAATCAAGCTCTAATTCCACTACCAAATGTATTCAAACCGTACGGCTACGTAACTGCAATTTGCCATATTTCTGTACCAATTACTAGAAATTTCTTTATATAGCGGCAGATATATTCATATTAAGTTGAATAGAGCAAAAAATAAGGAATGAGATAAGGTTAGAGTGTTTGAGTGATAACGACAATAAATCGAGTGTGACATCCGTACCGAGCGTTGGTTAAGCACGCTTTGCGGTTGTTTTTTAGTAACGATCAATTGTAAAAGTAAGGTTATAGCCCCATTATTGTCAGGATATCTCGTGGGTCATGTCTTATAGGCTATAATGCTCTATTCTCATATCCAGTAGTATAATTAAGCGGCATAATTGGTATGCTAATCTAAGTTATATGAAATATTGAGTTATATAAAACATGTAGACGGATATGAGTCTTCGAGAAGTTTTAAAAAATATTAAAAAACGGGTTACTAGGTATTTGTTATTTATCATTATTAGGAGAAACAACGATGACGCGTCAATCCATTGTAAAACCTATGTTGCTTGCAGCAGTATTAGCGACTTCTACCGTTGGCCTAAGTGGCTGTGGCTATAATAACCTTCAATCACAAGACGAGCAGGTGACGGCGTCGTGGTCAGAAGTGGTCAACCAATATCAGCGCCGCTCTGACCTAGTGCCAAACTTGGTCAAAGTGGTACAGCAATACGCGGAGCAGGAACAAGAAGTCTTTACCCAAGTCGCTGCTGCTCGCTCACAGGCTGGCGGTATTACGGTGACACCAGAACTTCTTAACGACCCAGAAGCGATGGAGCGTTATGCTGCCGCGCAAGAACAGATGACTGGTGCGTTATCGCGCTTAATGGCAGTGTCTGAGCGTTATCCTGATCTAAAATCAGACGCCTTGTTCCAAGATTTACAAGCCCAGCTTGAAGGTACTGAAAACCGTATCGCAGTCGCGCGTAATCGTTATATCCAAGAAGTGCAAGGTTATAACACGACCGTTCGCCAGTTCCCAACCAATATCACTGCAAAAGTATTTGGCATGGATACCAAGCCAAACTTTAGTGTGGCGAATGAAACAGAAATCTCTACTGCACCAAGTGTTGATTTTGGCGACTCTACAGAGGCGACTGCTGAGTAGCGTGTCGCGGATGAAGGTAAAAGTCAGGTAATGGTTGCTGCTCTATATTAAGTTATCCATGAACATGGTTATTTTTGTCGTATGATGTCATGCGACAACGGTAGAGTCAGCACCCATTAATTTAGTACAGATGTCACTCGAGGTGGTATAGATTAGATGAATAATTCAAAAACACTCTTATCAGTATTATTATTCACGCTAAGTCTCGGTAGCGCCTCTGTGTTGCATGCTGCGCCTAATGGCGATGCTATTAGTAATGCCAATACCAATACTAATAACAGTACGGTAGCTGTAGATAGCGCCTCAAACACACAAAATCGTAGTGTGGAAGATTTGGTGGCTATTTCTAAAGCAGCCGAGTCCAACGACGCCATCAATGACGCGGTATTGGGTAACGAAGCTATTAATGACGCCATACTCGGCAACGATGCTATCAATCCTAATGCGGCCAATGCTGAAGCGAGCTCTGAAGCCACGGCAACAGCGCAACCACCTGTTCGGTCAAGTGCTGAAGGTGTCGATGCCGACAAGCTTATATTAAATAACCCTGTCGTTGATCAAGCCAACATCTTAAACCCACAAGAAAAACAACGCTTAGAGGCGCAGTTACATGCTATTTATCAGCAGGGCTTGGCTCAAGCAGCCGTGGTCATCGTACCGACGACCAATGGCATGCCAATATTTGACTATGCCTTACAAGTGGCTGAAAAATGGCAGTTGGGTAATAAAGATATCGATGATGGTTTGTTGATGGTCGTTGCTGTCAATGACCGTGATATGTATATTTTAACGGGGTACGGCTTAGAGGGCGTGTTACCAGATTCTGCCGTCAACCGTATTATTCGTGAGGATATTACCCCGTCGTTTAAACAAAACAATTATGGCGCTGGGGTACTGGCAGGCATTGATGCGCTTAAAGCACGTCTGACTGCTGATCCTGAGGTATTGGCCCGTGCAGATGCGCAAGCTGCTGAACGCAGCGCTCAACAGGGTTCGGACGAGATGCCGTCGCCTATTTTCTTATTTATCATGGCGATGATATTTGGTAGCTTTATCACTAGTATTTTCGGTCGTGTATTTGGTTCTATCCTTACCGCTGGTGGTTTTTTTGCTGGCTCGCTAGCTCTCGGTGGCGGCTTTTTTATGACCGTAATTATGGCAATATTTTTATGGTTGTTCTTAATTTCACGCGGAGGTGGCGGCAAAGGTGGATCTGGTGGCGGTCGAGGCATGGTCTTCTTACCGGGCATGGGTGGCGGTAGTAGTGGCGGCGGAGGTTTCGGCGGTGGCGGCTTTGGTGGCGGCGGCGGAGGTTTTGGTGGCGGCGGTGCTGGCGGATCGTGGTAGATGCGCGATAAAAACAACCACTCAATGACCATCAGCAATGGCGTATTTAAGGAAGTAATATAATGTCAGAAAACAACGCTTCAAAACCCAGTGTTGCCCGCTGGTGGCGTCAGGTCTTATTTATCCCTGTACTACAGAGTAAGTGGCTGACAGCAGAGGCCAAAGCGCGTCTGACAGACGAGGTAACACGTGCGGAGCGTGGGCATCGCGGTGAGGTTTTTTTAATTGTAGAAAATAACTTGCCTATTCAAGACGCTTATTATATTGGCTGCCGCGACCGTGCGATTGACTTATTCAGTGAGTATCGAGTGTGGGATACCGAAGAGAACACGGGTGTCTTGGTCTACGTCAATATTTGCGAGCATCAGTTAGAGATTGTGGCTGATCGAGGTATTAGTACGCACGTCAGCCCAACTGTTTGGCACGCCATGTGCGAAAAAGCGGTATCCGGCATTGCCAATCAAAAAACAGAAGAGAGTTTGGCTGAGTTGTTAGATGAAGTCGGGCAAGTGCTGCGCCAGTATTATCATCTCGAACAAGACCCAGCAGGCAATGAGCTGTCAGATACAGTGGTTTTTCTAAAATAGAGCCACCAAAATTACATCTCTAATTAGATCTTTGTACCTTCTCTCTATAAAAAACATTAAAGCGATGACCGGACCACTATGATTGATCTAATAAAGAAACTACCAAAAGCGGAATTGCATTTACATATTGAGGGCTCATTAGAGCCTGAGCTTATGTTTAGGCTGGCCAAAAAAAATAACATAGAAATTCCCTATAAAGACATAGAAGATGTACGCAATGCTTATAACTTCACCAATCTGCAAACCTTTTTAGATATCTATTATGCGGGTGCAAACGTCTTGATTACTCAAGATGATTTTTATGATTTGACCTGGGAATATATCCTTAAGTGTGTCGAAGACAATGTCATTCATACCGAGATATTCTTTGACCCGCAAACGCATACGGCAAGAGGGATTGCTTTTGAAACCGTGATTACTGGTATCAAAGAGGCGTTGGCTGATGCTAAAGAAAAGTACGGCATTACTTCTTGCATTATCATGTGCTTTCTGCGGCATTTATCGCAACAAGAAGCATTTGAGACGTTAGACGAGGCGCTAAAATTTAAAGACGATATTATTGGTGTTGGTCTTGACTCTGCAGAATTGGGCAATCCTCCTTCGAAGTTTAAAGAGGTCTTTAAACAGGCAAAAGAGGCAGGTTTTAAATTGGTCGCCCATGCTGGCGAAGAAGCTGACTTTACTTATATTTACGAAGCCCTAGATTTACTAGAAATTAATAGAATCGATCATGGCGTGCAATCTATAAAAAGCGAGGCGCTGATGCAACGCTTAAAAGACGAGCAAATGCCGCTGACAGTTTGTCCAAACTCAAACATCGAGTTAAAGGTATTTGAAGATTATAAACAACACAATATCAAAGAGTTGTTGGACTATGGCTTAAATGTCAGTGTCAATTCTGATGATCCTGCATACTTTAAAGGGTATATGAATCAAAACTTTATAAATATATGCGAAAGCTTGCCACTGACAGAAGACGATATCATCACGTTGGTGAAAAACTCTTTTAGATCTTCATTCATCAGTGATGAGTTAAAAAAGGAATATTTAGAAAGAGTTGATTTGGCTTTATAATAGGGGCTGTATAGAAGACAATGCAGTGATTTTTTGCATCAGCAAAGACATAATAATACCGGCTTTTTCTGCTAAGGTGATATCCACGATAGTATTTGGCGTGGGATTTGGGTTTATCTCAATGATGATGGCGCCATTTTTTTTTGCTAATTGTGCCAGTCCAGCAGCAGGATAAACGAGGCTTGATGTACCGATACTGATAAATACCTCGCAATTTGCCGCCGCTTCTTCTGCCGTCTGCCACGCTTGTACTGGTAATGCTTCCCCAAACCAAACAATATCAGGACGAATATAACCGCCGCAGTGTTGGCAGGTAATTAAATCCTCATCAAAAACCATGTCATTTTTGCTATTCGCTAAACGATTTGAATGGTTTTCATAAGTCGTATCACATTGGCTGCAACGATTCTGCCAAAGATTGCCATGTAAATGGGTCACGGTGCTGCCAGCTTGCTCATGTAAATCATCAACATTTTGGGTAATAAGCGTCAATTGCTGATGGTTGTTTGCTGCATGTTGCTGCCATTGCGCCAAGGTAGTATGGGCTGGATTTGGTGTTTTATCCGCGACCAACTGTCTACGCCACTGATACCATGACCACACCAGTTTTGGATCGCGAGCGAAAGCATCAGGTGTGGCCAAGTCTTCAGCCGCATAGTTTTCCCACAAACCCGTTTGCTTATCTCGAAACGTTGGTATGCCGCTTTCTGCGGAAACGCCTGCGCCAGTCAAAATACAAATACACTTTTTGTCTGCCAATATTTTGGCAGCGCGTTGTACTTCTGCTATTAACGCTGGTGATAATTCTGCTAACATAAGCTAACCCTTGTTAATAATGGATATATCTTCTAATGATAGACGGAATTTGGTGGCTTGTCATATTGATAGCGGTCGTTGTTGGACTATGGTTTTTTGCAAAATCGCGCGCGCCCAATCACGCTGATAAGCGAGATATAAAATCGAAAAATAAAAAAACACCGGTAAATGATGCGCTACAAAAAACAGCAGAGGTGATTAAGCAGCACCTTCCTGACTATCGAGTAAAGCGTAAAGCCCATCATTTACTGATTATTAAGAAAAATAAAAAAATTGCGATGATTACTATTGATAAAAAGCTTGCTATAGGGCAGCGCCGTTTGGGTGAAGTGCCGGTGATTAATTATCATCATGTGCCTAGCCGCACCCAGTTGGCTGGCAATCTGCAGGAAGCAGAGTAGGTTATAGCAGTAGCACGTGGTTATTAACATATCGATTTTATTTTGAACTGACTATAAGCTTAATAAGTAAAGATAGTTGCCATTTTCTTAGTCATGATAAGCTGCTTTTCGCGTGATTAAGTGGCCGAGTTTGTTTCTACGGTTTATTCAGTGTGACTAAAATATAAGAACTTAATCATCTGTAGATAATTAAAAAAGGGCAGTTGCAAATGAATGGCTATGGCAAAACTCAGGAATTTAAAAAACCTTCTTTTAAGTTGGCGGCGCTGGCGTTACTGTCGGTCATTTTTAGCCTCGTTTTATGTATCATGATTTTTAAAACCGTATCGATACAAGTAGGTTTGCTGCTCGGAATGGTTTTTGTCACCTTAATATCCAGAACCTTGGGCTATAGATTTAATGATTTAATGGTGCTGATGCAAAAGAGCATCGGAGAATCGACCTTTGGCTTATGGTTTTTTATTGCGATTGGTGCAATTATTGCGGCATGGATGGCAGCGGGGACCGTTCCGGCTATTATTTATTATGGCTTGGGGTTTATTTCACCCACTGTTTTTTTGCCAGCTGGGTTTATCTTATGTACGATAACCGCGTTGAGTACCGGTACATCGTGGGGAACTGTCGGCACGGTAGGTATTGCCCTCGTAGGCATCGGTCAGGGTTTGGGTATTCCGCTGCCCATAACGGCGGGTATGATTATATCTGGCGCGATTACCGGAGATAAGATGTCTCCGGTTTCTGATACGCCAAACCTCACTTCAATGTCTGCAGGGGCGGATCTGTATGAAACGCTCAAGGCCATGATGCAAACGATAGCCCCTGCTTTTTTTATTACTTTAGCGTTGTTTGTATACTTAGGTTTCCGCTATGGCTCGGATGATGCGAATTTGAGTATCATTAATGAAACGCGAAGTGTGTTAGCAGCTAACTTTAATTTAAATCCTATTGTTATGCTGCCGATAGCCATTCTTTTGACCTTAAATGTTATCAAATTTCCCTCTTTACCATCTATGACGATAGCGGTGATTAGCGGTTTGGTGGTCGCGGTTGTCTTTCAGGGTGCTAGTGTGCCTGAGGCGTTAGAGTTTTTAAATGCAGGGTTTGAAATCTCTACCGGTTCGGCTTATGTAGATCCCATATTAAATCGTGGTGGCATCCAAAGTATGATGTGGACATTTTCGGTGGCATTTATGGCGCTGTCATTGGGGGGTATTTTAAGTAAAGTGGGCTATATGGAGACATTGATCGCTGGGCTGGTGAGCAGAGCCAAAACGGTTGGCTCATTAACCTTGCTTGCTATGATATCTTCAATGACCTCAACGGCAGCATTTGGTGAGGCGTATATGTCCTTTATTTTAAATGGTGAACTGTTTAAAGAGCAGTTTGACAAGGTTGGGCTAAGCCGGGCGATGCTGGCGCGTATCGTCAGCGAAGGGGGATTGATGATGGCACCCGTCATGCCGTGGACCACGTTTGGCGCATTTGCAGCAGCAACGCTTGGTATTAGTGGCTTTGCGTTTGCGCCATACGCCTTTATGAGCTTTTTAAGCCCAATCATATCCGTGCTGATGACTTATTTAGGGTTAGCCGTCGTCTGGAATAATAAGAAAAATAAAGGCATAAAAAGGTTTGAAAATGTCGACCTTTCTGATGAGCCTGTTTTTATAGCAAAACAATAACCTTCAAGCGTAGTTTTAAAGTAAGTTTTGCACTAAATAAAGGTGCTACTAGGTAATGACAAGTAATATTGAAAGACTGTATATGTTGATATTAAAGGGTTTTAGAGGTAAGAGGTAATGCTGGGGAAGGGCGAAATACGATGATTGGTGCGCTCGGCGGGAATCGAACCCACGACCCTCGGCTTCGGAGACCGATACTCTATCCAACTGAGCTACGAGCGCATAATAACGGATTGGCTTTATTTAGTGTGCAAATGAGCACAGTAAGCAGTACTACTTAACGACATGAGGTTTCGAGAAGTAAAACATCGAAAAATAAAGACCGCTTAGTCTAACAAATAAAAGCCATAATGCCAATGAATGGAGGCGGTTATTGAGGTTTTTTAAGAAAAAACACCATAGTCGACAAACAAGCATGGCAATCTACCTGCCTTTTCCCTTATAATGTCAGGGAGAATTCATATTTATATTCACCGATTACAAGTGTGCTTGCATGTGGGATGGCTGTTTGCTATTGATAACCGCTTGGTTATCAAAGGAGGACAGACAGAATGTCCAAGTCGTGCAAGCCTTTGTACATGTAATAAGAGAACGTGACGAATGAGAAAAGTAGTTATGTTATCGGCAGCTGCCATTCTAGGAATCGCTAGTATCGCGGTGAGCCAAGCTGAAGATGTCGCAGATACCCCTGTGACCGTTTCTGATGTTGCAGAAGGGCAAGAGGTTGTTGAAAACGCACCTGAAAAACTAGGTGACGACACCCAGGCTGCTGCAGATACCACCGATGGTGCTGCACCTGCTGACGAAACAGCAGACGCAGAAGCCACGGCAGAAGATGCTGAAGTCGAAGAAACGGCTTCTGCCGCGCCTGCCACTGAAGAAGAACCCATTCCAGAAGATACGCCACAAGTGCAAAAGCTGATTGCTTTGTATCCTAACTTGATTGCTCGTATTCAACCGGTTGGCAAAGTATGTTTTGAAGATGACGAAGTTTGTGACGTTACCGCCCGCTCTTCTGGTCCGTCAGCGGGTGATGGTCCTCGTGACGGTAAAGCGGTTTATAACGCAGTATGTCAAACTTGTCACGGGTCAGGTTTACTTGGCTCACCAAAATTTGGGGACGCAGCCTCTTGGGCTCCACATATTGCTAAGGGTGAAGCTACCTTATATGACCATGCTATCAACGGCTTTAACGCTATGCCAGCTAAAGGCGGTGCGGATATTCCTGATGAAGAAGTCCAAAACGCGGTAGATTACATGGTTGCTGAATCCAGTTAGTATCTGCTATTTAATCTAAAATAGTAATTGGTTAGTATGTTCATGTATCAAAAGCTTAAGAGTCGATAAAATATTTATTGGCTCTTATCTTGCTTCTAGATTAGAAAGATAAAAAGCGTCTATCTCATTAAATGTGATAGACGCTTTTTTGTGGCTGATGATTGGTATTACTAATATCGTACTTATAGCATGCTGACGTTGAAATCTCTCAGCACTAGCCTCACATTAAGACACGAGACCAACCATTATAAGAATTAATTTTTCCAAATTTGCTTTCTACATTTTTATGTAGATTCATCATTAATAAAGAGGTATTCATGTCTGAGGTGCCAGCGCTATCTATTCAGAACTTATCTAAAACCTATGGTAACGGGTTTTCGGCATTAAAAGATGTCAGCCTCACGGTGCCGCAAGGAGGATTTTTTGCGCTACTTGGGCCAAATGGTGCCGGTAAATCAACGATGATTGGTATTATTAGCTCCCTATTTAAGCCGACAGCGGGTAGTGTGCATATCTTTGGTACGGACTTGTTGGCTGAACCTTCAAAAGCGAAGCAGTTTTTGGGTATAGTGCCGCAAGAGTTTAACTTTAATCAGTTCGAAAAGGTTGAAGACATTCTTATCACCCAAGCAGGCTATTTCGGTATTGCGGCTAAGGAATCTAAACCGCGTGCAGAGAGATTGCTTAAAGCATTGGGCTTATGGGACAAGCGTGATAATAAAGCTCGTGAGCTATCGGGCGGTATGAAGCGTCGACTAATGATTGCGCGCGCTCTGATTCACAAGCCTCGGTTATTAATATTAGATGAACCGACCGCTGGGGTTGATATTGAGCTGCGCCGCTCGATGTGGGAGTTCATGCAGCAGATTAATATTGAAGAAAAAACCACTATTATCCTAACCACGCATTATCTTGAAGAGGCTGAGCAGCTCTGTAAACGTATCGCTATTTTGGATCATGGCGAAATCCGTATTAATACGGAAATGAAGGATTTACTGGCGCAGTTGTTGGTCGAAACCTTTGTTTTCGATTTGGCGACCCCGTTGACCCATCAAATAACCCTAGCGGGAGTGACCGATACGCTACAGCCAGATGATCTGACGCTTGAAGTGACACTGACAGAAGGCGAATCACTGAACGGTGTCTTTGAGCAGCTATCTAAACAAGGTATCACCGTTGCCAGTATGCGCAACAAAGCCAACCGCTTAGAAGAGCTGTTTATGCGTCTGGTGGATAAAAGCCTACACGAACCTTTGTCTTCATAGTAGATATTGATAGGTTTTGTTCTTTATAAATAACTCACTTTTATATCTAAAAGCGCTTTGAAATATTATTAACGATAAATATAGTAACTATATAGGCAACACTGGGCGCAATAGGCAGGGCTTTGACTCTGGCGCACAGAATGCTTAGGAGAGATAACGCATGAACTTCGCACAACGCTGGATTGCTTTTCGCACCCTGCTGATTAAAGAAATTCGCCGAATACTACGAATCTGGCCACAGACATTACTGCCACCAGTCATTACCATGAGCCTATATTTTGTCATCTTTGGTAAGATGATAGGCCCGCGTGTGGGAGAGATGGGCGGTGTGCCATATATGCAATTCATCGTGCCTGGCCTGATTATGATGGCGATTATTACTAATAGCTATTCTAACGTGGTATCCAGTTTCTTTAGTGCTAAGTTTCACTCGAGCATTGAGGAGCTGCTGGTTTCTCCAATCTCTAAACATGCTATTTTGACCGGTTATATCAGTGGCGGTATTTTCCGAGGATTGGCAGTTGGGGTCATTGTCTTTATCGTGGCACTGTTTTTTACTAAATTGGGTATTGAGCACTTATTCATTACTTTATTTACGGTCATTGGTACCTCAGTTCTATTCTCACTTGGTGGCTTTATCAACGCCGTATTTGCCCGCTCATTTGATGATATTTCTATCATTCCAAGCTTTGTATTGACGCCTTTAACCTATCTTGGTGGGGTGTTTTATTCGATGGAAAACTTATCATCATTTTGGCAGAATATCTCGTTATTGAACCCTATTGTTTATATGGTCAACTCGTTCCGTTATGGCATTCTCGGCTATTCTGATGTCAATGTTTGGTATTCGATGGCAGCTATATTTGCGTTCTGTGTCATATTTTATACCATTGCCTATCGCTTACTGAGTGATGGTTCGCGTATTCGTTTATAAATTCAATCTTAATATTAGGAATTACTTATGAGTATCCACGGTATTTTAGGCGAACAAACCACCGATTATCCAACTGAATATAGCCCAGAAACCTTATATCCAATTGCCCGTAGTATGGGGCGCGATGTCATTGGCTGGCAAGATGATAAGTTAGAGATCGGTGTCGACTGGTGGCATGCCTTTGAGCTGTCATGGTTAAATCAGCAAGGCATCTCGCAGGTTGCTATTGCACGCTTTGGGATTCCAGCCAGTTCGCCTTTTATCGTTGAGTCAAAATCGCTCAAACTGTATTTAAATAGTATTAACTTTACCGAATTTGATAGCTGGGAAGTCGTGCAAACGCTGATTGCTAAAGATTTATCGGCCTGTGTCCAAGCAGAAGTAACAGTTGAGTTGTTTGGCTTAGATGACGACTTGCATGATAAGGTGTCAGGATTGTTGATTGCTCAGCCTGATGGTATTTGTATTGACGATGCGCTTGCAAACAGCAGTGAGAAGGTCGCGTTATGTGAGCACCCCGATGCGTCATTATTGAATAGCATTAAGGCGAATAGTACTAACCAACAGCAGCCCTATACTTTCTACTCTAACTTGCTACGTAGTAATTGTCCGGTGACCAATCAACCAGATTGGGGCACATTGGCAGTGTCGATTACCAGTAACAAGGTTATCGATGAAGCGAGTATGCTGCGTTATATATTAAGCTTCCGTCAGCATAATGGCTTTCATGAGCAATGCGTCGAGCAGATATTTTCTGATTTGAGTCAGTATTATCAGCCAAGTAAACTGATGGTTCGGGCTTGGTATACGCGCCGTGGTGGTATCGATATTAACCCTTGCCGTGTGAGTGATATAAGCTTGTTACCAGAGCCAAGCCGTTTGATTCGTCAGTAGATAAATATTTATACCAAACCTAAAAAGTAAGATTAGCTGTGTCAAACTCGTTTAGTCTACAGTACGTAGTACTTGCACTCATTTTCCTTGCTACTCTAATTTTTGTGAATGGTATTATTTCGTCAGTCATAAAAAAGCGCCTATCTCATTAAATGAAATAGGCGCTTTTTATTATACAAAATTTACGAGTAGAATTACTTCTTACTTACTTTGGCCAATACTTCTGCACGGCTAAGCATTTGTTTTTCTACTTCACGGCGATTGACGTATTCGTACTTGTCTTCAGCAAGGTTGCGGTCAGAAACCACGATACGATGCGGAATACCAATCAATTCAAGGTCAGCAAACTTGACGCCTGGACGCTCGTTACGGTCATCAAGTAGCACATTAACACCTTGAGCCTTTAACTCTTCATACAGGGCTGTTGCCGTCTCCATAACCGTGTCTTCTTTAGACTTCATCGGTATGATAGCCATTTCAAATGGTGCGATAGAGTCATCAACATTGGGTGTAATTGGCCACATAACGCCATTTTCATCGTTGTTCTGCTCGATAGCAGCAGCGATAATACGGCTAATGCCAATACCATAACAGCCCATCATCAAGGTAACTGGTTTGCCATCTTCACCCGAAACTTTACAGTTCATAGCTTGCGAGTATTTATCACCCAGTTGGAAGATATGACCGACTTCGATACCGCGTTTGATTTTTAAGCTGCCTTTACCATCGGGAGATGGGTCGCCTTCTTGCACGTTACGCACATCGACGATACGTGTGATACGGGTATCACGTGCCCAGTTCATGCCAATGGTATGTTTATTGACTTCATTAGCACCCGTCACAAAGTCGGACAAGGTGGCTGCCGAGCGGTCAACGAAAACAGGCATGTCTAAATCAACACCGATATAACCTTTATGCAAACCAGCAGCTTTTAGCTCTTCATCAGAGGCCAATGTCAGAGGCACATTGGCCTCTTCGATTTTTTCGGCTTTGATGGTGTTTAGCTGATGGTCACCACGTAGGACAACGGCAATCAATTGAGGCTTTTCGTCTTCTGTATGACCGTGGACGATTAGCGTTTTAACCGTCGTCGCAAGTGGTATGTCTAAATGCTCAGCAACCATTTTGCAACTGGTCATACCTTCGGTTAAGACGTCCTCACGCTCCATTTTTGGTGACTGACGTTCAGCGATGCTCACTGATTCAGCAAGCTCAACGTTGGCAGCATAATCAGAAGAATCAGAGAAGGCGATATCGTCTTCACCACTATCTGCTAGTACATGGAACTCGTGCGAGGCAAATCCACCAATAGAACCAGTATCTGCTTGTACCGCGCGGAAATCTAAACCCAAACGGGTAAAGATGCGGGTATAGGCGTCATACATATCATGGTAAGTCTTGGCCAAAGACGCTTGGTCAACATGGAAAGAATAGGCATCTTTCATGGTGAATTCACGCGCACGCATCACCCCAAAACGTGGACGAATCTCATCGCGGAATTTATTTTGAATCTGAAAGAAAGTAATCGGTAGCTGTTTGTAGCTACGTAGCTCACCTTGGGCGAGGTTAGTGATGACTTCTTCGTGGGTGGGACCCAGTACAAAATCACGGTCATGACGGTCTTTGAAACGTAATAGCTCAGGGCCATAGTCGTCAAAACGCCCAGTGATCTGCCAAAGCTCGGCAGGCTGAGTCATCGGCATGAGCACTTCTTGGGCACCGACGTTTTGCATCTCTTCGCGAACGATGCGCTCAACCTTTTGTAAAATACGTAGCCCCATGGGCAGCCAAATATATAACCCAGAAGCGATTTTACGAATAAGACCGGCGCGCACCATCAATTGGCTTGAGGCGATATCGGCATCACTTGGGGTTTCTTTTAGGGTGGCAAATAAAAATTGACTGGCTTTCATAAATAAAGCGTAACCTTATCAACGATAAAAAAATAAGAAATAGTAGGATGTTGAGCGTATGGCTAATCGTTTCATTGCCGCCGCAAGCTTACCTTTATTACTTCGCATTAACCTAGGAGATATCCTAGCAACTAAACTACTTATCAACTAAAGTGCTTATAAAAAGCAGATAAACAAAACCGTTCTCTAACAAGGGAAGGGTTTTCGATTGACTTATCAATATATCGAGCGGTTAAATAGATAAGTGTCAGGGCAAAGTGCCTGATAAATATATCTATACTGACCTTTTATCAATACAATCTGTCTATGTTAGGTAAAGTTGCTCTAAGACGCAATGACTTTTTGTTTTTTCAGTCTAAAGGCGCTTAAAACCCATCAATATCACTGTAAATACTTATTCAGATTGTTCTAAGAAGACTTTAATAAAAAAGCTGATGTAAGCTAATAGCGCGTTTGTTAACTTAGGATGTAGAGGGAGCTTTGTGCAAACAGGTGTGTGGATAAATGGTAGTAACTACTTGAAATTGCTGTAAAGAAATATCATTAAGTACTTAGGAATTACGCATTTTATGCTAATAATAAAACAATAAGGTAGTTTACATGGCTAACCCTAATAACCGCCCTCCGATGAGTGATAACTCAGTTAATCGCCAGCAAGCCAAAAAACCTGTGGCCATGATGTCTTGGGTGGTATTGCTTATCGGTCTAGCAGCTATCGTCTTTGCGATTTATAGTGTGCAGAATGGTACCAAAGATGAGCCGGTAGAAACCATCACTCGTGAGGGTGTGGTGATGCAAATTCAGAAGTTAAATCGTTTAGAAACGGTCGCTTTTAGCGTGGATACTGTTATAACGAGCCAGCGCCCAGGGAGCTGGATGAAGCTGTGGCAAGACGAGCAAAAAGGGTTGTTTATCGCCCGTGGGCGCGTGGAGGCGGGTATCGATTTGAGTGCATTGACGCCTGATATGGTGCAAGTGGTACAACCTACCGAGTCTGATGTAGACAATGCTGCGCCTGCTGATGCTAATAATCCCATTTCTATTATGCCGAAAATCAATATTACTTTACCGCCATCAGAAATATTTTCGGTTTATCTAGATGATATCGAGATTTATGATTGGCAAACGGGTGCTTTTGGTATGATGCAAGTTGATCCAAAGATATTACAACAAGCCCAAAGCATGGCCAAAAAAGAAGTGCTTGAGCGTGCATGTCGTGGCGATGTAATGAATATGGCATTACAAAATGCACAAACTCAGTTGCAACAACTATTTTCATTAACTGGTGCGGTGGTTACCGTAACCACTCAAGGTGCTGGCGCGTGCCAGATGCCAACCACAAACTCATAACTCTGATGAGTATTTATACAATAGGCTTTATATCGAATCCAATCGTATAAAGCCTTTTTTAGTGCTTACTTTTTAAATTCAGCAATTGCCAATTGCCGTGCGACCTTATGCTCGACTATAGGGACAGGGTAGTTGAGCTTACCAAATAGATCATTGTTGGACTTATTGTTTTCAATAAGTGCTTTACGCAGTTTCTCTTCTGAGTGCAGTATTTTGCTAGGAACCTCTTTTAATTCCGGTAGCCAGGTTTTAATAAATTCGCCATCAGGATCATGGCTTTTGGCTTGGCTAAAGGGGTTCATAATACGGAAGTAGGGCGCAGCATCGGTACCTGTTGATGCGCTCCATTGCCAGCCACCATTATTTGAGGCAAAGTCACCGTCTATCAGCTGCTGCATAAAGTAACGCTCACCTAAGCGCCAATCAATCAATAAATCCTTGGTCAAAAACATCGCTGTGACCATGCGTAAGCGATTGTGCATAAAGCCTGTGGCATTGAGACAGCGCATTGCCGCATCGACTAATGGCACGCCTGTTTTACCTGTACACCACGCCTCAAAGTCATCCTGATTATATGACCAATCAATTTTGGCGTCGGTTTCATGTTTATAGGCTTGATGGCGAATCAGCTCAGGTTTATTCACTAGCACATGACGATAAAAGTCTCGCCAAGCCAGCTCACTTATCCAGCGGTTGATGTCATTGTTATTAACGCTATCAGAATTATTAAGGGTGCCGCTATCATTGCTATGTGATTTTTCCAACGCTTTGGTGGCTTGTAAATAGCAAAGTCTGGGACTAATCGACCCAATAGTAAGATAAGCAGATAACTGACTGGTCGCCTGCAAGCTTGGTACATCACGACTGATATCATAGTTATTGATATCTTCAGCGATAAACTGGTCTAATCGGTGACAAACAGCTACTTCGCCAGCAGGATACGTTTCTCGTGCGTGATTCAGCTGAGCGTCCCTATCAATATGCTGGTAGGCTTTATTATTCTGTAGTGGTTTCTGATAGTCATTGACTACTATGTTACTGATACTTTCTATTTCTTTGATAGTGTTTGCGCTGGCTGTTGTTAATTTTATATTAGCTTTATGATCCTTATTTACTACTGGGGCGTGATGTATTTGAATGCTGCCAACATCCAAGGTATGACGCCATTTGTTATAAAAAGGCGTAAATACTTGATACATGCTGTCATCATTGGTAGTGATGGTTTGCGGCGGCAAGATACATTGGTCGTGCCAGCGGATAAATTCGATATCAGATTTGGCAAGTTGTTTGGTTAGTTCGTCGTCTCGTGCAATCTCATTGCCTTCATACTCATGATTGGCCATTACGCAGCTGATATTATTTGCGGTACATAATGCGCTTAGCGACTCCACGCAATCAGCAAAACGCTCGCAGACCTGTACACTCAAGGTGATATTTAATTGTTTTTGCAGAGATTTCGCTAGGATAGGTAGCGTACGCGCGATATGATCAAGCTGGGTCGACGACATGTCATGGGCTTGCCATTGCTTGGGAGTGAGAAAGAAAACAGCACTTACCAAAGCATTATTATCATTTGCGCGCTCGCACAGTGCCGCCAATGCGGTATTATCATGTAGCCTCAAGTCACGGCGAAA
Source organism: Psychrobacter sp. AOP3-A1-26 (assembly GCF_052378235.1). Lineage (NCBI taxonomy): Bacteria > Pseudomonadati > Pseudomonadota > Gammaproteobacteria > Moraxellales > Moraxellaceae > Psychrobacter > Psychrobacter sp. AOP3-A1-26. The sequence goes on along the minus strand of NZ_JBQSXN010000002.1, from coordinate 68,848 downwards.
CCACATCAGATAATGCGGTGGACTTGCGCTGGTATTTTTATTATGGCTGTTGGTATTATTAATCGCTGTCGACGTGGTTTTAGACATTCATAAGTCCCTATATTAATCAATCGCAATCATAAACAAAACTATGAATAAAAGTATGCTAGGATAAGTTTTTGGAAGCAATTGATTTGCTGTTCCATTAACAAATTATCATCATATAGAATGTTTAGCTTTGGCAATTAGCACTTGGTCTCACTCAGTTTAGCAAAGCCGATATAACCATATCATTAATTTAACCATTTCATATTAAGTATCATATCTAAGGTCATATCATGCACGTTAAGTTTTGCGGGTTTACCCAGCCTAGTGATATTAAAACTGCTGCCCAGTTGGGCGTCGATGCGGTTGGCTTAGTGTTTTACCCTCCCAGTCCGCGCGCTGTCACCATCGAGCAGGCGCAATTGCTAAGCGCTTCTTTGCCGGCATTTATAAGTGTGGTGGCTTTAGTAGTGAATATGTCACGAGCAGAGCTGATAGAGCTCGCAAACCGTGTGTCTTTTGATATCATTCAATTCCACGGTGATGAAACGCCTGAACAATGCCAGCAGTTGGCAAGTGCGGTCAATAAACGCTGGATAAAAGCGTTGCGTATTAATACTGAACAGCATACTGCTGCTAGTGTCAGTGCCCAGATTAATGAGTTTGCTGCCGCCGGAGCGAACAGTATCTTGTTGGATGCTTACCATCCCCATAAATATGGCGGCACAGGTGCGCGTTTTGATTGGAGTCTATTACCGCAAGACAGCTCGCTACCGATTATTTTAGCGGGTGGACTTGATGCCGATAATGTCGCTGCTACATTAGAGCTGTCTGTTTATGCCGTCGATGTCAGTGGCGGGATTGAGCTTGAGAAAGGTAAAAAAGATGCGGAAAAAATGCGCGCTTTTATGAAGGCTGTAAAACGTGACCGATGGCAAAACGAGACGGTCACTGACGCCCTCTAAGCTATTTGCTATATTCAGATATTATTTGGTCGTTATTCCGATATTCTGCTTAACCCTTATATTTATTGCTATCCCTGTATTGCTGTATCTATTAATTGTTATACCCATAATTTTATCCCCTTATTTATTCTAAAAAATACCACTTATTATAGTAGGAATTACCATGAGTCATGTCGCTAATAAAGATTTAACTGACGCTGCAAAAGCGATCAACAGCTTTACCAATCCAGAAGACGTCCAAGATTTTAACCAGTATCCCGATGCTCGTGGACATTTCGGTGTGCACGGTGGACGTTTTGTTTCTGAAACCTTGATGGCTGCGCTTGAAGAGCTAGAAGCGCTATATACCAAGGTCAAAGCGGATCCAGAATTTTGGGAGGAGTATCACAACGATTTGGTCAATTATGTCGGTCGGCCAACCCCGCTTTATCATGCCAAGCGTCTCAGTGATGAAATTGGTGGCGCGCAAATTTACTTTAAACGTGAAGATTTAAACCATACTGGCGCCCATAAAGTGAATAACACCATCGGCCAAGCCTTACTGGCTAAAATGTGCGGTAAAAAACGCATCATCGCCGAGACTGGCGCAGGACAGCATGGCGTAGCGACTGCAACCATTGCCGCACGTTTGGGACTTGAGTGTATCGTTTATATGGGTGCTGACGATGTCGAACGCCAAAAGATGAACGTCTATCGTATGCGCTTACTTGGTGCAACTGTCGTACCTGTCACATCGGGTTCGCGTACGCTTAAAGACGCGATGAACGAAGCGATGCGTGATTGGGTGACCAATGTCGATACCACCTATTATATTATTGGCACCGTTGCTGGCCCGCATCCTTATCCGCTACTAGTGCGTGATTTCCAAGCGATTATCGGTAAAGAAGCACGTATTCAGCATTTAGAAAAAACCGGTAAATTACCAGATGCCTTGGTCGCTTGTGTCGGCGGTGGCTCGAACGCTATTGGCTTATTCTTTGATTTCTTAAATGATACTGAGGTCAAAATGTATGGCGTTGAAGCAACCGGTGACGGCATTGAAACAGGTCGCCATTCAGCGCCATTAGCCGCTGGTCGTATCGGTGTCTTACACGGTAACCGTACCTATCTAATGGCAGACGATGAAGGACAAATTCAAGAGACGCATTCTATTTCAGCTGGTCTTGATTACCCTGGTGTCGGTCCTGAGCACAGCTTCTTAAAAGATATGAAACGTGTCGAATATGTTGGCTGTACCGATAAAGAGTCATTAGAAGGTTTTCATGAAGTGACGCGTAAAGAGGGCATCATCCCTGCACTCGAATCTGCTCATGCCGTTGCTTATGCATTGAAGCTGGCTAAGACAATGACCCCAGATCAGACCATTATCGTTAATATGTCAGGTCGCGGCGATAAAGATTTGCACTCGGTGATGAAGGCGGAAGGGATTGAGTTGTAAATTACTACGATTTTAGAGTTCCTATCATTCTAATCTACTTTAGTTCCATTATTAACTTGAGAGTTATCTAATATTGAGGGTACGGTGAGTCATAATTTATTTGAGCTCGATAGTTTTCCAGATAAGCTAACACTTAGCCTGCCCTTGAGCATTAATACGCTACTGCCTAAGAAAGAACTAAAGTTTTTTCAAAGTGAAAAGTTTGTTGATAGTATGCAACTAGCTTTGCTCTCGGTAGTGATCGGCTTTCTTTTGTATCTAGCAGAGAGGTTCTTAGGTAGTAATGATCTATTAAAGGTTAAGTCCATTTTTGTTATATGTAGTATGTTCATGTTATGGCACATATTTTCTCATTACTTAGCATTTCGTAAAGAAAAAGGCCAAAACTTACCTAGTAAATATATGGCAAAAAATATTGATTGGCATTTAGAACCTATCCTGTCTATTACCTCTGATGAATTAAGAGTCCTCTCAAATAGTCACCGTAAAGAGAGAGTGATTTGTTTTGATAATATAGATGAAATTGTTTATAACATTGAAAAAGATGATAGTGGTATTTCAGTACTCTACAAGCCTAATACCAGTGAAAGGTTCGAGGATAATATTATTCCTGACTCACTTGATGGGGATGGCTTATCAGAATTTATACTATTAAAGTCAACGCTTGGAAGTTATGTTTTAAACGATAATTCAGACAATCATTATCAGATTCATAGAATACAAGTAGCGTTATTATTAACTCATATACTCTATAACCGTACCGAACAGTTAGATATCGACTGGCAAGGTTATTAGGTTATTAGTAGAGAGAATATGTGTGTTACGCGACTCAATAATAAAAGATTAACTGTAAATTAAATTAAGAGACCACTATGACCCGTATTGAAAGCACTTTTGAAACGCTAAAAGCACAAAATAAAAAAGCCCTGATTCCTTATGTCATGGCAGGCGATCCTAACCCTAGTAACTTCGTTGGTTTGCTGCATGATTTAGTCAAGCACGGCGCAGATATGATAGAAGTTGGCTTACCGTTTTCTGACCCAATGGCAGACGGTCCAACTGTTGCGCTGGCAGGCGAGCGAGCGCTAGCTGCAGGCACCAGTACACGTGATGCACTAAAGATGGTCGCAGAGTTCCGTCAGCAAGATAAAGAAACACCTATCATTCTTATGGGTTATCTCAATCCCGTTGAGATTATTGGTTATGATAACTTTGTCGCTTTATGCGAGCAATCAGGCGTCGATGGTATTTTGATGGTTGATTTGCCGCCAGCCGAAGCAGGTAGCTTTACCCAACATTTAACTGACCATGCGATGAATGAGATTTTCTTATTATCGCCAACCACTTTGCCTGAGCGCCGTGAGCAAGTATTGACCCATTGCGGTGGTTATATTTATTATGTGTCGCTTAAAGGCGTCACCGGTTCGGCAACGTTGGATACCGACGATGTCGCTACCCAGGTACAAGCCATTAAAGCAGAGACAGACTTGCCAGTATGTGTCGGCTTTGGCATTCGTGATGCGGCATCAGCCAAAGCGATTGGTGCCCATGCTGATGGTATTATTGTTGGTAGTGCCTTGGTACAAAACTTTGCTGATATCGATGCCAGTGATACTACGGCAGTGGCTAATGCGCAGCAAAAAATTATGGCAAAAATGGATGAGTTACGTGGCGCACTTGATAGTTTATAATCGCCCGCCCAAATAAATCGGCAAGTTATCGTCACAATATTTAGTACCGTATTTATAACAATGTTTATAAAGACATGGGTAAATGGCTTTGCTAAAGTTAGTTTACGTGTGTAAACTAACATCACATATAAATTGTTACAGTTACGCATAACCGCTCTTTATAACTGATGATGTTATAAGGGTATGTGACTTTTAAATTGATTTTTATAAACGGACTTCTTAGGGACAGGTAACTAAGCCAACTTGTCGATAAGCCTTAGATAATGGCGAATAATATGACTGATACGATAACAAAACCAGATACGAATAACGATGGTGCTACGAGCGCTCAGCAAAGTGGCAATACGGCTGGGCAGTCGTGGTTTAATCGCCCGATACCGGGTATTAAACAGCAGTTGACGGCACCTCTGACGGCAGTAGAAACCGAGCCGTCAACGAAATGTAGCAACTGTCATTCGATGATTACCAATACCGCGCTGATTTTTAACTGCTATGTTTGCCCACATTGTGACCATCATTTACCAATGAGCGCTCGTGAGCGTTTGAACTGGCTGCTTGAGCAAGTAGATGGCGAGCTTGGGCAAGAGTTTGTTGCCAAAGACCCGTTAAAATTTGTGGACAGTAAGCCGTATCCACAGCGTATGACAGAAGCCCAAGAGAAAACAGGTGAGTCTGAGGCGCTGATTGTGATGTATGGTAAATTGCACAATCTTGATGTGGTGGCTTGTGCCTTTGACTTCCGCTTTATGGGTGGCTCTATGGGGTCGGTGGTTGGCGACCGTTTTGTCCAAGCTGCTGAAAAAGCGCTGGAAGATAAAGTACCTTTGGTATGCTTTGCAGCCTCTGGCGGTGCGCGTATGCAAGAAGGCTTATTGTCATTGATGCAAATGGCAAGAACTGGCGCGGCGATTGAACGTTTAAGAATCGCGGGTATACCCTATATCGTGGTGCTGACCAATCCTGTATATGGCGGTGTCACCGCATCGCTTGCCATGCTCGGTGATATTCATTTAGCAGAGCCAAAAGCGATGATTGGCTTTGCTGGCAAGCGGGTGATTGAACAAACGGTGCGTGAGACGTTAGAAGAACCATTCCAGCGTGCTGAGTTCTTATTAGAACATGGCGTGGTTGATGAAGTGGTACACCGTCATCAGCTAATCGATACTATTTATCGTTTGTTAGCAAAACTATGCCATGTACCTAATGTCGATGCTTAAAATTGGTAATTGAGAGATGTAATCAAAGATTAATCGGTCTCTTATTAGCTATATAACGCTTTAACAGCGTGCTAATATCTACCAATTATGCAAAACTAACGAATAGCATTTATCGTCAATCACGGTAAATGCTATTTTTGCTTTTTGGTCAGGCAGTTGTATATAGTTAAAATACTTTAAAAACGCTACGATACTGCGGGTATAGTTTTTTTGTAGCCTCTGTCTGCGTAGGCACAGCAAGCAAGAAAAAACGGTACCTGCAGTACGTGATGTATCGATTTTACGTTTCACTGACTATACTGTCTTATTTTTTAAACGTCTGCTTTCTATTCGAATATTCTAATATAGGTTCTACCCATGTCTGACTCTTTACTTGCCAACCCTAATACTCCCACTGAGCACTCTAACTTGACAGAATGGCTTGATTATATGCAGCAGATTCATGTCTCGGCGATAGATATGGGGTTGTCTAGAGTACTGCCAGTGGCTGAGGCGTTAGGCGTAGTAAAGTCAGCGAAAGACGACGCCTATGTATTTACTGTGGCGGGCACCAATGGTAAAGGCTCGACGACGGCTGTTATCGCCCAAATGTGTCAAGCAGCAGGTTATAAAACGGCTTTATATCAATCACCGCATTTAAGTGTTTTTAATGAGCGCGTGCGTATTAATGGCGAAATGGTCAGTGATGCAACCTTAATTAACGCCTTTAACAAAGTAGAAGCAGCGCGTCTAAAATGTGATTTAACGTTATCGTTTTTTGAGATGACGACGCTAGCTGCATTACTGATATTTGCGGAAGCGGATTGTGATGTTTGGGTATTAGAAGTTGGTTTGGGCGGTCGCTTGGATGTGGTCAATATTATTGATCCTGATACGGCAGTGATTACCAATATAGCTATCGATCATGTCGATTGGTTGGGTGATAATGTCGAAGCTATTGGTGCCGAAAAAGCAGGTATTTTACGTGATGATATTACCGTGGTTTATGGCGCTACTGAAATGCCATCTAGCGTACAACAGGCTATCGATTCCCATCAGGCGACTTGTTATCAAGTGGGTGTGGATTTTAGTTACCGTGAAATGAATGCAACTACTTGGCAATATAGTAATGCCGCTGTCACTATGCAGCTGCCACGACCAGCATTATCGTTAACCAATACTGCCAATGCGTTATCAGCGGTACTCGCAAGTCCGTTAAACGTTGATACCAATGCTATCGAGCAAGCTTTGCAAACCACTAAGCTCGCTGGACGATTTGATTATCGCGAGATGCATAATCGTCATTGGTTGTTTGATGTGGCGCATAACGAGCAAGGCGTTGAGTTCTTATTGGCACAATTATTACCACTTTGGCAGCAGCATTTAACCAAGCAAAACACCACTGATGCCCCAAATCAAAACAACAACCAAGCTAACAATAAACCTGCCAGTATTAAAATGCTGTTTTCCATGCTGGGCGACAAAGATATTAATAAAGTCGTCCAACGTTTGACCGCCGCAGGGTTACCCATTAGTGATTGGTTCATTGCTGAAATTGACTATCCACGCGCAGCCAGTACTGAGCAGCTGCAAGATATATTAGTAACTTATGTCGATGGTGCTCAAATACATACGTTTGAACATTTACCAGAGGCGACCCAAGCGGTTATCAAGGCTAGTCAGCCGCAAGACTTAATTGTGGTATGCGGCTCGTTTCATACCATTGGTGAGGCGCTAGCGGCATTAAGAATGTGATAATTTAGGTTAAAACAGCAACAGTTTAATGTTAATCTTAGTAATTGCGTGATGGCAGACAGCATGAAAAATATGCTTTATAATCAAGATGATTTAGAGCGCTGATATTAGAAGCTCTGCATACGATTTGAAAATCGATGAACGTAACTGGCGGCAATGTTTGTTTAGCAACGCTATCTATATTAGAGTTTTGAGACAATGGCTGCGCCGCTCAATCAACCTTATTACCAACTAAGAGACGTAAACGGATGAACTTTTCGAGACAAGCCTTATTGGGCATTGGGATGATTATCGGCGGTAGTGTGATGCTATACGCCATGGTGCAACAAATTGGGGATAGTAATAAATCACAGCCAACGTCAGTTATGGTCGATAAACCAAGTACTGAGCAAAAAGTGTCTCAGCCACTCACGACTGATATCGAAACTGAAAAACGTATCTTGGCCCAAAAACAAAAAGAGCGTGCCGCGCGTGTTGCCGAACAAGAAAAGCGTGCTAAGCAGTTTTTAACCGAACAAGAAGCCGCTGAAGCACAGGCATTGGCAAAAGCACGTGCTGAAAGTCAGCAGTATTTGGCAAGCAGTAAGCCCGCTACTAAGGATAAAGACAGCGAAGAGAAAAAAGACACACTTGAAACACCAACCACAAAACCTACAAGTGATAATACAGCAACGACGACTGCTGAGACTGACACTGACTCGAATGCTAGCGAGCAGAAAAAAGCGGCCGAGGCACAACAGGAAGCCCAGCGCCAAGCTGCTGTTGAAGAACAAGCGGCCGCTAAAAAGCTAGCGGAGAGTAAAAAAGAGGCGGAAGCAAAAAGGCAGGCTGAGGCTAAAAAACAAGCCGCTGCGAAAAAACAGGCTGAAGCCCAAGCTTTGGCTGAGAAAAAGAGAAAGGCCGAAGAAGCAGCTAAAAAAGAGCCACCAAAATCACCTTCTGATTATCAAGTCAAAAGAGGCGACGGGCTGATTAAGCTGGCTAGACAATACAATATGCCGGTAGAGGTGTTGGCACAGGCTAATAATATCTCACCAAAGGCATCACTACAGCTGGGTCAAAACATAACCATCCCATCTCGTAAGCAAGTACAACGTCTAGAGCGTGAAGCGGCAGCTGCCGAAAAAGCGCGTGAAGACAAGCGTCAAAAAGAAGAAGCATTGGCTAAGAAAACGGCTGATGCCAAGCGCGATGCCCAACAAAAACTCAGTGAAGCTCGTAAAGAGGTGAAAGAGACTGATGCCAAAGGTAGCTTTGGGGTGCAAGTAGCATTGGCGAATAATCAGACCAAAGCCGACGAGATGGCAAAGACATTTCAGGAAGCTGGCTATCAAGTGAAGACCAGTCGCACCAGTCGCGGTGTCCGTGTCATAGTGGGGCCTGAGCGTGGGAAAGTAGCGGCTTTGGCATTAAAAGACAAGATTAATAGTGATCCTAAGGTCAATACTACCGGTGCTTGGGTTTTATACTGGCGCTAGGTATTGTTTAGTTTGTTTTCAGGTAATAATCTTCAACCAAACATTATTACTTGAACCAAGTTGGCTTAGATTCTCATTGCTTACTACCATTCATATTAAAACACGACACCTACTGTCGTGTTTTTTGTTTTAGTGTTTGCCGATTGCTATCAGCTTAGCTACGATGAGCGCCGTTTATTTTTTCTGTTTCTCTCTGTATAACCTGTCAGCCTATAAAGGCTGCCTTGCAGCGGTCGGATATGCGTGATGATTTGAATCATTCATCAACCACAATCGTCTGCTTTAATCATGTATAAGGTAAAACCATGCCATTTGGCGTTATATTTTTAATACTGGCGGTTGGCTTTTTAGGGCTAATTACCTTACCAAAACTGTTGTCCAAACCTCAAAGCATTGAGCCTGATCCAAAGCCTGTACGCGGTGATGAATTGGCCATTTGGCCATTCGCGCCCATGCCAATCATGACCGATACTGAAGTAATATTTTTTAATAAGTTAAAGAACGCCTTGCCTGAATATCATATCTTTGTCCAAGTCCAGCTGTCACGAATCATCGAAGCCAATAGTAATGAAACCTCCGAACGTAGTTTTTGGTTTAATCGTATTTGTCGCCAAAGCGTCGATTATGTGATTGTTGATATCGATGCTCAGACGACACTGGTTGCCATCGAGCTGGATGATTGGACGCATAGCAGCAAAGCACGGCAAAAAGCTGATGATAAAAAAGATAAGGCGCTTGCTAGTGCTGGCATTGCTATCGTGCGTTTTCACGCCGAGCGTATGCCCAGTGCTGATATGCTTAGGTACGAGCTGATGCAGGTGATTGAGAGTTATTAATGTAACAGGTGCATCACTCATCATAAAATAATTGTCATTTAACAGAGTATAAAATACATACTTAATATTTAAGTAACATATCCATAATAATTATTTACCTTATAGACTAAATTTGCTAATAAATGTATGATTCGTTATTAATAAGTAGACTTAAGTTTTCTTATTCCTAAACAGACTTTTAGGCAACTAAATATTACGAATATGAATAAGTCGATTAATTTCTATTCTAAAAATATCACTACAGGATAAAGGATTATTTTATGAAAATGTTTAAATTAACGGCATTAGCGCTAGCCAGTACATTAGTATTAGTAGGTTGTGGTGATGATAACGACAATAATGTGTCAGCTGGCAATGGGACAACGACGCCAGATGTACCCGTTAAGCCACCTGTAGATAATAATTTGTCTGAGATTGATCAAGCTAAAGAGATGATTCGTACCGCTAAGCTATTCGTTAGTGATAATTTAGCCGTGACCAATGTATATAAAGGCGCGAGTGATATTCTTACGGAGAAGCAAGAAGCGCGACTTAGTTATACTTTTGATGTGCCAAACAGCCTTTATTATTACATGCAAGAAAATGATTTATCACAATTAAAAGCGGCTGATATTGTTGCTTTGGCTAATGATCAAGAATTCAATAATATTTTAGGTGAATTAGCATTGACGCCAGAGAGTGGTTTTTTAGCGACATTGAATGCTGATGGGCAGTTTCAGCTTTCAGGTGCCACTAAGGTAGTCGTTAAAGAATACGATTATATATATAACCCAAGTACTGGTACATATAAAGAAACGCTTGTTAATCAAGATACTTTCAAGACTGTCTATGAAGGTTTTGAAAATGCATTAAGCTCTAATACGAATAGTGCTAGTTTCAATGGCGGTATTGGATTTAAGAGTCTAAAAATAGGGTCTGGCTCTGATCTTGTGACTCTTAGCTCAACTAAAGGCTTCACTGTTAGTGGTCAGTTTAGTGATAAAATCGTGGTCGATGACGAGTTTGACCTTAATGATGTAAACAGAGCGGGCATCACTTTAGAAAAAGCGGTAATAAAGTTAGGCAATCTAAAGCTAACTGCTAACGATAGTGTTATCGAAGCAAAAAACTTTGAATTTGCTGCGTTAGATATCAGTAAAAAGCTGGCAGATAATAGCTTAGTGGTAAGAACCATCCCTTACAAACTTGCTATAACCGGCAATATGACTAAGAAAAAGCCTGCGACCAATGTAGAAATTACACTTAACGCTAATGCCAATGATGCTGACATTAAAAACTTCTTGATAGTGACTGATGCAGGTAATATTGAAGAAACGGCGAATAAATACGTAGGTATGGAAATAGTGTTGGCTATCAAAGGTAATGTGACCAAAAAGGGCGCAACGACTATTCCACTTGATTTTCAAGCCAATCTTAAACGTACTGCTCGTAACGTCATTGAGTTAGAAGGTCTCAAAGCCAGTGTAGAAGGTAAAAGCTTATTTGTCACAGGTAAGTCCACCTTAGACAGTAATTACGATGTGGTCAGCACACAGTTTTTAGTTGAGCAAAACAAAGCGTCGATCAAATTAAATGTTGATGCCGATGGTGACTTCATTAAAGACACTGCCGGCAAGCTGGGTGATATCATGGTTAATGACAAAGACTATGGCGATTTGATGGATAATGATGGCAAAATCACAGCCAAGTTTATTGATGATAGTTTGATAATCCTATAATCGAGCCTTGTCTCATATTAACTCTCAAACGTTGTTAGTAGCGATTGAGCTATAGCAAAATAAGAAAAGAGACAGCTCATACTGTCTCTTTTTTATGCCCTCTAATAAACATGAGAAACTTATGTCTTGCTGTCATTTATCTTGTTACCCTGTTTTATCTAATATTTTAGTCTCGCGTTTTTGTCAGCTTACGCTGATTACTATATCAACTGTGGTTGCGATAGCAGTATCCACAGCTGCTATCGCTCAAGATAATCAGACTGCTAATATTGCTGAGAAAAGATTTGATCTAAACACTCAAACAATAGGCTTGCTAGACAGTCAGCCCAAACAATCAGATGCTCAGATAGATTGGTCTGTAATGGCTACGGCTCATAGTCCGACGCAGCCTATCGCGGCATTTTTGGATGATTGGAATGCACCGCTGGACTCGGGTGATCATGCTTATGCTCAAGGAAGAACATCACTTGCGATTCGTCCTGCTGGCAGCGCTATTAGCTATGGATTAGGGTGGCGTTATGATTATTTGATGACTTTTAGTGAGGAAACTGCGGAAGTTTATTGGCAATATGAAAATGAACAGCCTTCAAGTACCAGCCAGACGTACCCTTTATTTTTAGAGGCCAAGCATAATGAAAGGTTCGGTGCCAATATTGGCTTGACGCAGCAGCTTATGCCTAACTGGCAATTGACGACTCGTGCCAACGTTTGGCAGGGCTTACATGCGTTAGAAGGTAAGGTAATCGGCGATGTGAGCACTAGAGCATTACCAGATAATAAGGTCACAGATATTCGAGACAGTTTAGATAAAACCAATGCGTATATTGACTATTACTATGATCAACCGGCGCTAGGAGAGGAAAATCTAAACTGGAATCCTGCGAAACCTTCGGGATATGGCTATTCACTCGATTTGCAGCTCATAGGTCAGTTATCTGATAGCACACAATTATCTCTTCGCGGCTACGATATTCTCGGGCGTATGCATTGGAAAGATATGCCAAGCACGCGATATGCGTTGGATTATGATGTCAATGGTCGACCTCTATATACGATAGAAGGGCAGTTAAGTACTGATGATGTCACTCAAACATTGCCGTGGCGCGTCGAAGGTAGTATCCAGCATCAATTAGACAGTCAATGGCAGCTTGGGATACATGGTCAAGTAAATGAGATTCAGGACTTGTATCAGCTATCAGCAGGCTATCAAACGACTCATGATAAACTTCCTATTACGATTACTGGTCTAATAGAACCGCAGACGCAGGCATTGGGTTTGGCGCTAGACAGTCGCTACGTTGGCATCAAATTACTAACCGATAGTCTTGATTCAGAAAAAGCCAAACGCAGTGAAATTAGTCTATATGGACGTTATGCTTGGTAGTTTAGTAAATATATATCAATGAAGAAGCGCGATTCTGATCTAGAGTGATAAGGGTTACTGATATTTATCATCTACTGGATCGTGCTGGGTAGGATAAATGACTATTGGTCTATCGCCTGCAAAGTACAGTCCTGTTTTTAGTGTGCCATTTTCATCGTAGGTAAAAGACGGTTGACATCCATCGTAAAAATCACGTTTACTAAACCATTCAATATAATGGGCGGATCGCAAGATGGTCATATCAATCGTAGCAAGATTAAGCTGGTCATCTTTATCACACCATTCGTGCATGGGAAAGCTTGGCGCTAGCCAATCAGGATAATCCAAGTGACCAAACTCCTTGGTATTTATCGGTAAAAAGAAACGTCCTTTTATCACGCCATAACGCTTATCAATTTTGACTTGTCCATGCTTTTCAGTATCCACCCAAACCGTACGAAATTGCTTAGTTTGCATGTGGGTCATTTTACGCTGTAAATTATCATTAGAATTAATCCCAACCCAATTTTCAGGAGCAAATGGCGCTGACCCCATAAAAAACTTAATCGCCAGCTCCCAGTGTTCGACAAGTTTCTCTTGATGATTATACAAAATCAAATCAAGCTCGCCGGTCGTCTGTTTACCATTATATAACTGCACATTATTAGCAAGCGTCTCGTATGGATGTAAATTGCGCGCAAAGCCATCCTCTAACCAAAATGACAATAAGCCTTCAAAATGAAAACCCAAGCGATTAGGGCTAGGGCGCTTTAGTAAATAGCGGGTCAGCTCCTGATAGTCATTGGTGCTATCCAGCTCTTTTAAACGCTGCTGATATGCCTCAAACTGCATTTGCCAAAATATGGCGCTATGTACCTCAACCTCATGCGTATTTTGATGCGGCACGAAGTCCAGCCATTTGGTCAAGACGTTAGGGCAGGCAAGCACATACGCCAAATCACGCACATAAGGTCGCTGGTAAGCTTCCCAAGGTGCGGCATCTATAAGGTGAGTAGAGAGGGGTTGCGCAATAGGCTCGGACATAGGTGAACCAGCATAAAGTAATAGAGTAAAGTATAAGTCATTTACCCTAGCGGCTTGTGTGGTAAAAGTCTATAGGCAATCTTAATCTAGATAATATTAGAAATAATCAATCCAAAAAAAAGCCAACCATTGAAAACAATGATTGGCTTTTCTGTATTACTACTATGTTTGGTCGGAACGGCAGGATTTGAACCTGCGACCACTACACCCCCAGTGTAGTGCGCTACCAGACTGCGCTACGCCCCGAATGACTGACTATTTTACGCAAAATTATGTATATTGCAAGGGCTATTTATTATAGCCAAAATCTACAATAGTATTTTACCTATAATAGTCAGCATAACCAATCAGCAATTGACCTTAACCCAATAGCTCTTTTAGGATTTGGTTGACTTGCTGAGGGTTGGCACTACCGCGACTGGCTTTCATCACTTGTCCGACTAGACCGTTAAAGGCTTTTTCTTTACCGCCGCGATACTCATCGACCATCGTTTGATTATTAGCGATGACTTCTTCAACGATAGCTTTAATCGCGCCAGTATCGGTTTCTTGTTTCAGTCCTTTTTCTTCGATGATTTTATCTGCCGCGTTATCAGCATCGCCGCCTTCGCGCTCATATAGCGCGCTAAAGACTTTTTTGGCTAACTTCCCAGACAGGGTATCATCTTTAATTCGCGCTAGCATGCCAGCCAGTTGCTTGGCACTGATAGGCGAGTCAACGATATCGGTATCGTCTTTATTCAGCGCACCAAGTAGGTCGCCCATGACCCAATTACCAGCCATTTTAGCATCTGCTTGCCCAACTTCTGCAACCACATCTTTAAAATAATCGGCAAGCTGACGGCTACCGGTCAAGATACGGGCGTCGTATTCTGATAGACCCAGCTCCTCTTCAAAACGAGCGCGGCGAGCAACCGGTAGCTCAGGCATCGCCGCTTTAATCTCATCAACCGTATGCTGCTCGATACGCACTGGCAGCAAGTCAGGGTCAGGGAAGTAGCGATAGTCGTTGGCGTCTTCTTTAGTACGCATAACACGAGTTTCGTCTTTATCAGGATCATAAAGCATGGTTGCTTGGATGACTTTACCACCGTCCTCGATGATATCGATTTGACGCTCGATTTCGCGATTGATGGCGCGTTCGATAAAGCGGAATGAGTTGAGGTTTTTTAGCTCAGTACGTGTACCCAGCTCGCTTCCAGGCTCACGTACAGAGACGTTACAATCACAGCGGAATGACCCTTCTGCCATCACCGCATCTGAGATGCCGAGCCAAGTAACCAGCTGATGAATAGCCTTGATGTAAGCAAGTGCTTCATGAGCGGAGCGCATATCAGGCTCGGAGACGATTTCGATTAGCGGCGTACCAGCACGGTTCAAATCCACGCCAGTCATACCATCGACAGCATCATGAACCGATTTACCAGCGTCTTCTTCTAAATGCGCGCGGGTGATACCCATACGTTTGGGGTATTCGTTTTTCTCACCTTCATTGACCACGACATCGATATAGCCTTCGCCTACGATAGGGTTGGCCATCTGGGTAATTTGATAGCCTTTAGGCAAATCAGGATAGAAGTAGTTTTTACGATCAAAGGTATTGAATAAACCCAGTTCGGCATTGACGCCGATACCGAACTTTAGCGCACGCTCTACCACGCCACTATTCAGCACTGGCAACACGCCAGGCAAACCCAAGTCAACGATACTGGCTTGGCTGTTTGGCTCGTGTCCAAAGTCAGTCGGTGCGCTGGAGAATATTTTACTTTCTGTATTAAGCTGGCAGTGAATCTCGATACCGATGACCACTTCATAACCATCGACGAACAGCTCTTTACGAACAGCGTGCTGGCGGACGGCATTGTTATCAGTAGTAGTTGCTGTGTTCATTATACCGTCTCCTTCGCGATGGTAGAGTGTTGCAAGTGGTGATCTGTCTGTTGCTGAAATAGGTGCGCGGTCGATAATAGCTTGCTTTCTTGCCAATATTGACCAATTAATTGCAAGCCAATAGGTAGACCTTCTGATGTTAAACCAACAGGCTGACTGAGCGCAGGTAGACCTGCTAAGTTAACCGCGATGGTATAAACGTCACCCAAATACATAGTCGCGGGGTCAAGATTCTCACTCAGCTTATAAGCAGCTGTTGGTGCCGTTGGACTAGCAATCACATCACAATTGGCAAAGGCTTCCTCGAAGTCTTTAATGATTAAGCGGCGTATTTTTTGTGCTTTGGTATAATAGGCATCGAAGTAACCCGCAGATAGCGCATAAGTACCTGTCAAGATACGGCGCTGTACTTCAGGGCCAAAGCCTTCAGAGCGTGAGCGGGTGTACAAGTCGATTAAGTCTTTTGGGTCTTCACAGCGATAGCCAAAACGCACGCCATCGAAGCGAGATAGGTTCGAAGAGGCTTCTGCTGGTGCCAACATATAGTAAGTGGCAAGGGTAATCTCAGGGTCGGTGATATTGACTTCTACAATCGTCGCACCAAGCTCTTCGTATTTTTTCAAAGCAGCACGTACGGCTTGTTCTACCTCAGCATCAAGCCCAATGCTAAAGTACTCTTTGGCAACACCAATACGTAAGCCAGCAAATGGCTTATCGCCAGCCGCCGCTTCTGCATCGTTTAGGTCTTGTACATAATCAGGCATATCATGGTTGATAGAGGTTGCATCACGTGGGTCATGACCGATCATTGGCTGCAACAGATAAGCGCAGTCTTTGGCGCTACGGCCCATACTGCCAGCCTGGTCAAGGCTTGACGCATAAGCAATCATACCAAAGCGAGAGACGCGACCATAAGTTGGCTTAATGCCGGTTAAGCCACAAAATGAGGCAGGTTGACGAATAGAGCCACCTGTATCACTACCCGTTGCAACTGGTATGAACCCTGCAGCGACGGCTGCTGCACTACCACCTGATGAGCCACCGGGGACGCGTTCTAGATTCCAAGGGTTCTGTACCGTGCCATAGTAAGAGCTGCTATTGTCTGAACCCATCGCAAACTCATCCATATTGAGTTTACCAAGACTAATCATGCCCGCTTTTTCGATGTTAGAGACGATAGTAGCGTTATAGGGTGAGACAAAATTGTGCAGCATTTTGGAGCCACAAGTCGTCAACACACCTTGGGTACAAAAAATATCTTTGTGCGCCATGGGGACACCAAGTAATGGGCGTTTATCGCCTTGCGCGCGCATCTCGTCTGCCGCTTGTGCTTGTGCTAATGCCGTCTCAGAAGTGTGAGTGATAAAGCTGTTAACTTTGCTGTCTAGCGCGTTGATACGCTTGATGTAGTGTTCGGTTAATTCCGCGCTGCTAAATTGTTGGTCTTGCAAGCCTGTAATAAGCTGCTGGGTACTCAATAAATGAAGTTCAGACATAAGGTGTCGTCCGTCAAAATGTTAATAGCATAAAATAAAATAAAGTTAAAAGATAGCGTCGGCAGCCTATTCAATCACTTGTGGTACTAGATACAGTCCTTCTTCAACAGCAGGCGCGACTGATTGATTGCGCTCACGATTGATATCGTGCTTGGCAATATCAGCCCGCAATTCTTGGCAAGCTTCATGAATATTGGCTAACGGTTTGATATCGGTGGTATCCACATTGCCAAGGGTATGCATCAGTTTTAATACTTTACTGATGTCATCGGCATAGCTATCGGCAGTGCTTTCATCGACACCCAAACGCGCAAGGTTGGCAACTTCTAGGATTTCTTCGCGGCTGACATTGCTGTCAGACGTTGATGGTTGCTGAGACATGATTTCTCCAGTGCAGGACAGTTTTTGTTAGAGTGGAATATGGTCAAAATAGGCAAATATTAAAATAAACCAAAATAAGATGTGTATACAGTGGCTTTATTATAAAGCATCTCACTGAAGATTACAGAGCATGACGCTGGATTGCTGCACAATCTTTACTCGAAGCGGCTTTGCAAAGTTGACCAGACAGTTATGGGTTAACCATCAATTGCGCCCCGTTGAGTGACAAAATACGTTACAGTGGGCATTCGCTGCTAAGCAAAAATATCGCCTGGCTGTAACGCCTTGTTAGTTGTTGAATTAAATGATGTTTCGTTAAATGAATTGAGATTGTTTACCATTTTAAATTTTGTAACAACTTTTAGCGCTTAAGCGTAAAATTCTAGCTAACTGGTGCAAATATCTGTGTTTTTTTTGAGCCAAATCGGTATAATTTAGCTCAGTTTTTTCATTTCATCATTATTGCTTCGGTTTGACTTGTTGCGATGATAAACTCTCGCCACAGGTAATGTCTAACGACGACCTGCTCAACACTGATGAGTAACCCCTCAGTCACTCTCATTCGCCTCATTCGTAAGACGCTGGATATATTAGTCATGAACCTGTTTGGATTTTTATCAAATAATATCGCAATCGACCTCGGTACTGCGAACACCCTTATTTTTATTCCTGGTAAAGGCGTGGTGCTCGACGAGCCTACGGTGGTCGCGCTACGAAGCAATCGTACCCAGAACCCTACCGTTGCAGCTGTAGGTGTGGATGCCAAGCAAATGCTAGGCCGTACACCTGCCAATATCACCGCTATTCGTCCCTTAAAAGACGGCGTGATTGCGGACTTTGAAGTGACGCAAAAAATGCTGAAACACTTCATTGCTAAGGTAAAAGCCAAGCGTTTTATGGCGCAGCCTAACGTGGTGGTTTGTGTGCCTTGCAAGTCTACTTTGGTTGAGCGCAAAGCGATTCGTGAAGCGGTGTCGTCAGCAGGCGCAAGCAAAGTACTACTATTAGAGGAACCGATGGCAGCAGCGATTGGTGCTGGCATGCCCGTTCATGAAGCCAGCGGCTCGATGGTGGTTGATATCGGTGGTGGTACGACTGAAATAGCGGTTATTGCGTTGTCAGGTTGCGTTTATGCCGAGTCGATTCGTATCGGTGGCGATATGTTTGACGAAGCCATCATTACTCATGTCCGCCGTACCCATGGTTGCGTGATTGGTGAAACCACCGCTGAACGTATCAAACAAGAAGTCGGTTCTGCATTAAATGAGGACAGTCAATTAGAAGTCGAAGTTCGTGGTCGTAGTATGGCAGAAGGCGTGCCAAAAACCTTTATTGTCAATTCAGAAGAAGTGCAAAAAGCCTTGAGCGACCCACTAAGCGGTATTGTTAGTGCCGTAAAAGCCGCCCTTGAGCAGACGCCGCCAGAATTGTCATCAGACATCGCTGAGCGCGGTATCGTATTGACCGGCGGCGGGGCATTATTACGCGATTTAGACAAGCTGGTTTCAAGAGAAACGGGTTTGCCTGTGACTGTGGCAGAAGAGCCATTAACGTGCGTGAGCCGCGGCGGTGGTATTGCCCTTGATTTTATCAATAACAAGAGTTTGAACATGATTTTTGTTTAATTGATTTTGGTTAAGCATTTTCAATATGATGGTGCGTAATTATTATTGGCATCAACGATTAGGCGAAAAATATAAAATTAAAGGTAGCCGGTTGCGCTGCCTTTAATTGCCTTAATAAATGCCAAAATTTATTACTGGTTACCGCTTACTTTATCATCCCTGAGTTGACGACTTATGACCCCAAGTATTTTTGCGCGCCAACCATTAGCACTACGCAAGGCCGCTATTGTATTGATAGTAGCTTTGATACTGATGTGGTTCGATAGCAAAAACTCAGAGTGGTTTAACCCAATACGTAATACCAGTCATGCCGCCATGCAGCCTATTTATGAGCTGTCGTTGTTACCGAGTTACGCCACGCATTGGGCCAGTGGTAGCATGCAGTCCAAAGAAGCGCTACGCCGTGAAAACATGCAGCTAAAGTCGCAACTTATCCACGCTCAAGCCAAGCTGCAGCAGCAGGATTATATCTTGGCACAAAACGCCCGCCTACAAGGTATCTTATCAACGGCCAAGCCTGAACAGTTTGATTTAAATTTGGCACAGGTAATTGGTACAGATACCAACTTACTGAGACAGATTGTGGTGCTGAATAAAGGCGCACAAGATGGGGCACAGGTCGGACAGACGGTTATCGATGAGGACGGTATTTTAGGACAGATTATCAATGTTTATCCCAATACCAGTCGTTTATTATTGATTACCGATGAACAGCAATCCGTGGCCGTTACCGTCAAGCGTACGGGGCAGCGCGCTATTGTTACCGGTCAAGGTATTCCAACCTCACTTAGTCTCAATTATGTCTTTAAAACCTCAGACGTGCGCGTGGGTGATGAGCTGGTGTCATCGGGTTTGGGTGGACGCATACCAGCAGGCTATCGCGTTGGCCAAATCGCTCATATTGAGGACACTCAAGCCGATAACTTTAGAAGTATCGAAGTGACGCCTGCCGCGAACTTTATTGATAACGCTTATGTGCTGATACTACAAGATAAGCTAGTCAATAAAAACAACAGTGTTATCAATGAGCGTTGATGGTGTGGCAGCTCGCTTAAATTTATACTTATGAGCTAGCTGTTTATCAATGCCTTTTCCGCTACGATGTTCAATCTATCGAACCCCAATCAACACGTTAATAGCTCTCGCTAGACACTTCCTAAGGTAAGTACTCATGTCGCATCCTGATTCTGACAATATAACGGTACTGTTGGTTGTTGCGATTATTCTTAGCTTCGTCGCCGCCTCATCGCTCAATGTCTATCCATTAAGCCCTAGCATGGCAACACTACGCCCTATGGTTATGATAATGGTGCTGATTTTTTGGTTGCTATTTCAGCCACGCTACGTTGGTATCTTTACCGCATTCACCATTGGTCTTATTGCGGATCTACTGATGGATACCCATTTAGGGCAGCAAGCCTTTGCTGCAGTGGTCGTGGCACTGGTTATCAGGATAGCCAGTATCTATATTAAGCAATTAAATACGATTAGTGCATGGTTGATAGCGAGTTTAGGCCTGATAGTTTTTCAGTTGAATCTGTGGATATTACAGATGTTTGTTCAAAATGTCTTTTTTGCAAAATCCGCCTTATCATTAATAATGAGTATCATAAGCTGGCCACTGGTATTACTGGCTTTACGCAAGTTTGCACGTTAATAAAAAGTACCATTACCCGTCGTAGATTCAATCTCAAGAAGATATTAGGCAGTTCTACATAAAACTGATACGTTCGTAGCACTTGTATCGGTTTTAAAGAGAGTCAATTATAGTACGATTGCTTATAAAAGCTCTCAAAGAGAAGCACACTATAAATTTACACAATAAGAGAGTAACGATGGATATCCTTTTAGCCTCTGGTTCACCGCGTCGTCGTGAATTGCTAACAAGAGCGCAGTTAGATTTTAGTACCCTAAGCGTAGACATCGATGAAACGCCACACGACAACGAATCGCCCAAAAACTATATTGAACGTATGGTCGCTGCCAAAGCAGATGCGGCAGTACAACACATCAACCAAACCCTCAAAACTGACCAAGACAATTTTGCCCAACCGCTTATCATTTTGACCTCTGATACCATTGGCGTGCTACCAGATGGTAAGACTGTATTGGTCAAGCCGATCGACCGCGAGCATGCGTATAGCATGTGGCAGCAAATGTCTGATAGTGTCCATGAAGTATGGACGGCAGTGCAGGCCACGCAAGTATCATTATTCCCTAAGCCTTCTAATAACTCAACGCTGGCTAACGGCTCAAATGATGAGCAAGCGTTTCAAGTGGTTAATCAGCAGCAAATTACTGAGCGCACAGAAGTGACCTTTATCCCATTAACTATGGAGATGATGAGTGATTATTGGGATAGCGGCGAGCCTGCTGATAAAGCGGGCGGTTACGGTATCCAAGGCTTAGGTGCTGCATGGGTCAGCCGTATCAATGGCAGTTATACCAATGTCGTTGGTTTACCGCTTTCGCAAACACTAGCACTCATTAAAAAAGTCACAGAAAATAGGGCGTGTTGAACATTGCTTAAGGGTTACTGGCTACGTTATTGCACATTAAGTTGCTGCACATAATGACACGGTAGGGTGATGGGCAAGAGCAAGTCGCATTTGTTACACTGTCATAATAATAGACAATGACCGTCTAACCAAAAAAGCTGAGAGATAAGAGAAAAATATTATGTCCGAAGAGCTGCTGATTAATATTAGTCCAATGGAATCCCGTGTTGCAGTTTTAGACAATGGTATCTTGGGTGAGATTTATATTGAACGTCACCATAAATTGGGGCTGGTTGGTAATATCTACTTAGGTACAGTCGTACGTGTCCTTCCTGGGATGCAGGCCGCCTTCGTTGATATCGGTCAATCGCGTACCGCATTCTTACACGTCAATGATATGCAGCGCCAGCCTCGTCCAGTCGCAGAAAACAAAACCGTGGCAAATACCAGTAAAGAAGCAGATGCAGATAACCATAAAGCGGGCACTATTATAGAAGATAGTTTGGCAGTGACGCCACCCGTTATCAGTACCCAGAGTACGGACGTTATCCCTGTTTCTAAGACCCTCATTCAACACCGCTTGCACGAGAGCCAACGCATTTTGGTGCAGGTTACCAAGGATCAGTTGGGTAGCAAAGGGGCGCGCTTAACCACCAATATATCGCTGCCATCTCGCTATTTGGTTTATTTGCCATCCAGTGAGCATATCGGTATCTCGCAGCGTATTGATGGCGACGAGGAACGTACTCGTTTAAAAAGTGAGCTTAGTAGCTTGATGCAAACCGTTAACCTAAAAGGTGGGCTTATTGCCCGTACCGCTGCTGAGCGTGTCCCTGTGAATAAGCTGGAAGAAGATATTTATTATCTATTGCAGCTGTGGCGTACCATTTGCGCGCGCCGCCAAGAGATTAACCACCATCAAAGCTCAGAGCTTATTTATCAAGAGTTATCACTACCACTGCGCTCTATTCGTGACTTGGTGCATGCCGATACCGAAAAAGTCGTGATCGATAATACCCAAATCTATGAGCAAGTCAGATATTTCGCCAAAGAATTTGTCCCTTTTATCTATGATCGCATCGTGCATTACACCGCTGAGCAATCCTTGTTTGATGTACACCGCGTCGAGGACGATTTACGTGATGCCCTAAAACGCCGTGTAGATTTAAAATCAGGGGGTTACCTGATTATTGATCAAACTGAGGCGATGACGACTATTGATGTCAACACAGGCTCTTTCGTCGGGGGGCGTTCATTAGAGGATACGGTTTATAAGACCAATCTTGAGGCCACTCATGCCATCGCCCGTCAGTTACGTCTGCGCAATCTGGGTGGCATTATTATCCTAGATTTTATTGATATGCTGGAGCAGCAGCATAAAGATGATGTGCTCGAGAGCCTGCAATCGCAGCTGACCCAAGATTATGCTAAGACTAAGATTACCCAAGTCAGTGAGCTGGGCTTGGTAGAGATGACCCGCAAACGTACACGTGAATCGCTCGGGCAGCAACTTTGTGAGCCGTGCTCAACTTGCCAAGGACGCGGTTTCGTCAAAACAGCTGAAACGGTTTGCTTTGAGATATTCCGTGAAATCATGCGCTGCGCCCGTACTTATAACTCTCCCAAGAAATTTACCGTCGTCGCTCATGCAGCGGTCATTGATTTACTGTTGACGACAGAATCGGATACGGTGGCAGACTTAGAGTACTTATTAGGTAGGGTGATTACTTTTGATGTAGAAAACTTATATACCCAAGAGCAGTACGACATTGTTTTGGATTAATGTTGTTTTAGACTGATGTTCTCATTATTATTTATGGCTATAGACTCAGTTATCGCAAATAACACAAATAAATAGCGTCATTCAACCATGATGTTTATAAAGAGTAATATCTTGAATCACCATAGATATTACTCTTGCAATGAATGAAATTCTATGTATAATATACACCACTGAATTATATATGCGCAGCCAATCAAACAGCTGGCGCTATGACAGCTAGAGCATCGTTTCTAGCACTATTTCATTATGCCTTTGCTGACATCCTATAATGGAAGGGTCGGCGGGGCTTTAAACTATTTTGCTTTTGGCACGCTATAAGTTCCGATAAAGAACTCATTCTGGTTAAGAACAGAAGGCCGCTTAAAGTGAATATTTAACCAAACGGCTTTTGCTCATATCTTTGCGAAGCAAAGATGACAAAGGCCCATATTAGGAGCTTGCTGGCATGGCTAACCAGAGAATCCGTATCCGTCTTAAGTCTTTTGATCATCGTCTAATCGATCAATCTGCACAAGAGATCGTTGATACTGCAAAGCGCACTGGTGCGCAAATTTGTGGTCCTGTACCGTTGCCGACTCGCATTGAGCGCTTCAACGTTCTAACCTCACCACACGTTAATAAAGACGCTCGTGACCAGTACGAAATCCGTACTCACAAGCGTATGGTTGATATCGTTCAGCCTACTGACAAGACTGTGGATGCGCTAATGAAGCTAGATTTAGCGGCGGGTGTTGACGTTCAAATTGCTTTGGGTTAATGCACATCACACACCCAACCCATTAATATAAGATATAAAGAGGTCTAAAATGGCGATCGGTTTAGTCGGTAAAAAATGCGGCATGACCCGTGTCTTCACTGAAACAGGCGCATCTATCCCTGTAACAGTGGTTGAGGTCGATGCAAACCGCATTACTCAAGTAAAAAATACTGATGTAGATGGTTATCAAGCCATCCAAATTACCACAGGCACCCGTCGTGACAGCCGCGTAACAGCCGCACAAAAAGGTCACTTCGCTAAAGCTGGCGTTGCCGCTGGTCGTGGTGTTTGGGAATTTCGTGCCAATGAAAGCGATCTTGAAGGTCGTGAGATTGGTGGTGAAATCCTAGCTGACTTGTTCGAACAAGGTCAGATAGTTGATGTCACAGGACAAAGTAAAGGTAAAGGCTTTCAAGGCGGCGTAAAGCGTCACAACTTTAGCATGCAAGATGCCACCCATGGTAACTCAGTATCTCACCGTGCCCTTGGTTCAACTGGTCAGAACCAGTCACCAGGTAAAGTCTTCAAAGGCAAAAAAATGCCAGGTCAGATGGGTAACAAACGCGTTACCGTTCAAGGCCTAGAAGTGATATCGGTTGATGTTGAAAAAGGGTTAATTGTCATCAAGGGTGCTATCCCAGGTGCCACCGGTGGCGATGTCATCGTACGTCCGTCAGTCAAAGCCTAAGCAAGGGGATTAACGTGGATTTAAAAACAGTTACAGGTGCGGCGGTTGAGCTTTCTGATACGGCTTTCGGTCGTGAATTCAACGAAGCATTAGTGCATCAAGTCGTCACCGCATATCTTGCTGGTGCTCGCCAAGGTACACGTGCGCAAAAAACCCGTGCCGAAGTTTCTGGCGGTGGCATCAAGCCATGGCGCCAAAAAGGTACTGGTCGCGCTCGTGCAGGCTCTATTCGTAGCCCAATCTGGCGTTCTGGTGGTCGTGCATTCGCTGCAAAACCACAGGATTGGTCACAGAAAGTTAACCGCAAGATGTATCGCGGTGCAATGCAGTGTATCCTCGCCGAATTGATTCGCCAAGAGCGTTTGGTTTTGGTTGAAGAGTTGAGCGTTTCTGGACCAAAGACTAAAGAGCTGATTGCAAAGCTAAATGAGCTTAATGCACCTCGTGCACTAATCGTCACCAAAGAAGTTGACGAAAACTTATACTTAGCCGCTCGCAACATTCCACACGTCAATGTACTTGGTACAAACGAAGTGGATCCAGTGAGTTTGATCGCATATGATAAAGTGATCATGTCAGTTGAAGCTGCGAAACAATTTGAGGAAGCACTAGCATGAATAACGCAAGACTTTATCAGGTCTTAAGAGGACCTGTATTCTCAGAAAAATCTCAAATGCTTGGCGACTCACTTGGTGTGCAGGTATTTAAAATTGATTCTAATGCTACTAAGCTTGAAGTCAAAAAAGCAGTTGAGTTGATGTTTGAAGGTGTTGAAGTCATTAAAGTGAACACTTTGAATGTTAAAGGTAAGACAAAGCGTTTTGGTAAAAGCATCGGCCGTCGTAACGACTATAAGAAAGCCTATGTTACCTTAAAAGCTGGTCAAGATGTACAAATGGCTGATGCTGGTGAAGACGTAGTGAACACTACGGATTCTACTAGTGAAACAGCGAACAACGAATAAGGATTACACTCATGCCTATCGTAAAAGCAAAGCCAACATCACCAGGCCGTCGTTTTGTTGAAAAAGTGGTGCATCCACACCTTTACAAAGGTCGTCCTTATGCAGCGCTTCTCGAATCAAAAAGTAAGTCAGGTGGTCGTAACAATAATGGTCGCATAACTACCCGTCATGTTGGTGGTGGTCATAAGCATCATTATCGTATCATCGATTTTAAACGTACTAAAGACAATATCCCAGCAACGGTAGAGCGTATCGAATACGATCCTAACCGTACCGCTCATATTGCGTTACTTAAGTACGCTGACGGCGAGCGTCGCTATATCATTGCTGCTAAAAAGCAAGCAGTTGGCGATACCGTAATGTCAGGTGAAACCTCACCAATCCGTCCAGGTAACTGTTTACCGCTTAAAAACATCCCATTGGGTACTGTGATTCACAATATCGAGCTTAAAATCGGTAAAGGTGCACAGATGGCTCGTTCTGCGGGTGCTAGCGTTCAGTTGTTAGGTCGTGAAGGTATTTATGCTATTCTACGTTTGCGCTCTGGCGAAACTCGCCGCGTACACGTAAATTGCCGAGCTGTTATTGGTGAAGTATCTAATACTGAAAACAACTTGAAATCACTTGGTAAAGCCGGTGCTTCACGTTGGCGCGGTATTCGTCCTTCTGTTCGTGGTGTCGCTATGAACCCGATTGATCACCCACATGGTGGTGGTGAAGGTCGTAACAAAGGTCGCCATCCAACCAGCCCTTGGGGTCAGAAGTCTAAAGGACTTAAAACGCGTCATAATAAGCGTACTGACAGTATGATTATCCGTCGCCGTCGCGCCAAGAAGAAATAAAGGAAGAATTTCATGCCTCGTTCATTGAAAAAAGGTCCATTCATAGACGCGCATTTGTTTGCCAAAGTTGAGAATGCATTAGACACCAACTCACGCAAGCCCATTAAAACTTGGTCGCGCCGCTCGATGATTCTGCCCCAAATGGTTGGCCTAACTTTGTCTGTTCACAACGGCCGTACTCATGTACCGGTTATCGTAAGTGAGCAGATGGTTGGTCATAAACTAGGTGAATTTGCCCCGACTCGTACGTATCGTGGTCATGGCATTGACAGAAAAGCTAAGAGATAAGGTGCTTACCATGGAAGTAACTGCAAAATTACGCGGTGCCGCCATTTCGGCACAAAAAGTTAGACTCGTCGCTGATGAAGTTCGTGGCAAATCTATTGAGCGTGCTTTGGATATCCTAACGTATAGTAATAAAAAAGGCGCTGTATTTGTTAAGAAATGCCTTAACTCAGCCATCGCCAATGCCGAACATAACGACGGTTTAGATATTGATACCCTTAAAGTATCAACCATCTACGTTGATGAAGGCATTACGCTAAAACGTATCCTACCACGTGCCAAAGGTCGCGCTGATCGTATCAGCAAGCGTACTTGTCACATCACTATAAAGGTAGGAGAATAAGTTATGGGACAAAAAGTACATCCAATCGGAATTCGTCTTGGTGTTGTCAAAAAGCATAACGCAAACTGGTATGCTAACCCTAAACAATACTCAGAATACCTCATCAACGACATTCAAGTTCGTGAGTATCTACGCAAAAAACTAGATAAAGCTATGATCAGCAACATCATGATCGAGCGTCCTACTGGTGCTGCTAAGATTACCATCGCCACTGCGCGTCCTGGTATTGTTATCGGTAAAAAAGGCGAAGATATCGAAAGACTTCAAAAAGAATTGACCAAAATTATGGGCGTACCTGCTCAGGTCAACATTGAAGAAATCACGTCACCGGATCTTGATGCACGTTTAGTAGCAGACGGTATCGGTAGCCAGCTTGAGCGTCGTGTTATGTTCCGTCGTGCGATGAAGCGCGCGGTACAGAACAGCATGCGTTCTGGTGCTAAAGGTATCAAAGTTGAGCTGTCTGGCCGTCTTGGCGGTGCTGAGATTGCTCGTACTGAATGGTACCGTGAAGGTCGTGTGCCATTGCATACACTCCGCGCTGATATTGACTATGCGTCAATACGTGCAGAGACAACTTACGGCACTATCGGTGTAAAAGTTTGGATTTTCCGTGGCGAAATCCTTGACGGTATGAACAGTGTTTATAATCCCGTGAAGGAAGATAAGCCTCGTGCGCCAAAACGCCGTGGTCGTGGAAACGGAAACCGTCGAAACTCAGATAGAGGTTAAACTATGTTACAGCCAAAACGTACCAAGTTTCGTAAAATGCACAAAGGTCGTAACACTGGGCTAGCTCATCGTGGAAGCACCGTTGCATTCGGACAAATTGGTCTAAAATCGTTGACTCGTGGTCGTATGACTGCCCGTCAAATTGAAGCAGCACGTCGTACCATCACTCGTAAAATTAAGCGTGGCGGTAAGATTTGGATTCGTGTATTCCCAGACAAACCAATTACTAATAAACCACTCGAAGTACGTATGGGTAAAGGTAAAGGTCCTGTAGAATATTGGGTATGCGAAGTCAAACCTGGTAAAGTGCTATATGAAATCGAAGGGGTCTCAGAAGAGCTTGCTCGCGAAGCCTTAACGCTTGCTGCAGCAAAACTGCCCTTTAAAACTACCATTGTTAAGCGGACGATAATGTAATGAAGATCAGTGAATTACGTGATAAATCATTAGAAGAACTGACTCAGTTACTTGATGAAAAGCAACTTGATGCTTTCCGTATTCGTATGGCTAAAGCAACTGGTCAGTTGGGTAATACCCATGAAGTACGTGGCAATCGTCGTACGATTGCTCAGCTTCAGACTTTGATTAACGAGAAACAACGAGGCGACTCATGAGCGATAACAATCAAACAGCTAATGCTAGCGTATTGACAGGACGAGTTGTCAGCGACAAGATGGACAAGTCCATCACAGTTTTGATTGAGCGTCTGGTTCGTCATCCTTTGTATGGCAAGCAGCTTCGTCGTTCTACAAAAATCAAAGCTCATGATGAGAATAATGTTTGCCAACAAGGCGACCTTGTCCGCATCAAAGAAACGCGTCCAATCTCAAAAACCAAGTCTTGGACTTTGGTTGATGTGGTTGAAAAAGTAGAAAAAATCTAAGTAAATTGCATTAAAAGCCAGAAGCTGTTAAAATAGCCGCCTTTTTAAGGATGCTGATTGCGCCGAGCGTATATCACTCACATTAAGAGTTAGGTGCGGTTATTTATATTAAAATGCCGTCTACTCATACTGTGCTAGCGGCAGCAACTGGTTTTTATTGCTCATACGTGTGGAGTAACGCTATGATTCAGGTTGAGTCAATGCTGGAAGTTGCAGATAATAGCGGTGCAAGGCGAGTTCAGTGCATTAAAGTACTGGGTGGTTCTCATCGTCGTTATGCATCAGTTGGCGACATTATTAAAGTAACGGTTAAAGAAGCCATTCCGCGTGGTCGTGTTAAAAAAGGCGACGTGATGAATGCAGTAGTTGTACGTACCAAAAAAGGCGTTCGTCGCCCTGATGGTTCGGTATTACGTTTTGATGACAATGCTGCGGTATTGTTGAACCAAAACAAAGCACCGATTGCAACTCGTATTTTTGGACCGGTAACTCGTGAACTACGTGGTGATCAGTTTATGAAAATTGTATCACTAGCACCAGAAGTATTGTGAGGTAATCCATGTCAAAATTACGTAAAGGCGATACAGTTATCGTGATTGCTGGTAAAGATAAAGGCAAACAAGGTACTGTGCAAGCTGTAAAAAACGATCGTATTAAAGTAGAAGGCATTAACATTGTTACTAAACATCAGAAGCCAAATCAGGCGACTGGCGTTGAAGGTGGCATTATTAAGCAAGAAGCTTTTCTGCATATCTCAAATGTCGCAATCTTAAATGCGCAAACCCAAAAAGCAGACCGTATTACTTATCAATTCGGCGAAGACGGCAACAAACAACGCGTCTATCGTTCGAACGGTGAAGTAGTGGCGACTGCGTAAGACACTAAGGGTGTAATGGTAATGGCAAGATTAAAATCTTTATATAACGATGAACTAAAGCAGCAAATCAAAGAAGAGCTTGGTTTGGCGAATGTGATGCAAGTGCCTAAAATCACTAAAGTCACACTTAATATGGGTGTAGGCGGTGCGTCTCAAGACAAGAAATTGCTTGAAGGTGCAGTGGCTGATATGACTGCAATTGCTGGTCAAAAACCTGTCGTCACCAAAGCGCGTAAATCAGTTGCTGGTTTTAAGATTCGTGAAGAATGGCCAATTGGCTGTAAAGTAACGCTACGCGGTGAGCAAATGTACGAATTTTTAGATCGTCTCATTGCCATTGCAATTCCTCGTATTCGTGATTTCCGCGGTTTTTCACCTAAAGCCTTTGACGGACGTGGTAACTACTCATTGGGTATCAAAGAACAAATCGTATTCCCAGAAGTAGATTTTGACAAGATTGATCGTATCCGCGGTATGGATGTGACGATCACCACGTCAGCTGGTACTGATGAAGAAGGTCGTGCGTTGCTTAAAGCATTCGGCTTCCCATTTAAATAAGGTAAAGACGTTATGGCAAAGAAGAGCATGATTAACCGCGAATTAAAACGCGAAAAAATGGTTGCTAAATATGCTGAAAAGCGTATCAAGCTAAAAGAAACTATCAGTGATATGACTGCAAGTGACGAAACACGTATGGAAGCGATGCTAGAGCTACAAGCCCTACCACGCAACTCATCGCCAGTACGTCTGCGCAATCGTTGTGCTATCACAGGTCGTCCTCACGGTTACTTCCGCAAGTTTGGCTTATCACGCAATATGCTGCGTGAGCGTGTCATGCAAGGCGATGTGCCTGGTGTTCGTAAAGCAAGCTGGTAAGGAGTAACTATATGAGTATGCAAGATACCGTTGGGGATATGCTA
Source organism: Psychrobacter sp. AOP3-A1-26 (assembly GCF_052378235.1). NCBI lineage: Bacteria > Pseudomonadati > Pseudomonadota > Gammaproteobacteria > Moraxellales > Moraxellaceae > Psychrobacter > Psychrobacter sp. AOP3-A1-26. The sequence goes on along the minus strand of NZ_JBQSXN010000002.1, from coordinate 38,376 downwards.
ACCCGTATTCGTAACGCACAAATGGCTAATAAAGTATCGGTAGCAATGCCGAGCTCTAAACTACGTAAATCAATCGCTGACTTATTGGTTAGTGAAGGTTATGTGGCTAGCGCTGTTGTGACTGAAGAAGACAACAACAAAGCAACCTTATCTATCGAACTAAAATACTTCGAAGGCAAAGCTGTCATCGAAACGATCCAACGTTTTAGCCGTCCTGGTTTACGCCAGCATCGCGGTAAAGACGCTATCCCTACTGTTAAGCAAGGTATGGGTGTTGCTATTGTATCAACCAGTCAAGGCATCATGAGTGATCGTGCTGCACGCGCTGCTGGTATCGGTGGTGAAATCGTCGCATTCGTTGCCTAATATCCGCAGTTATTGCGTTAGGTAATGAGACGATAAAGTCTATTTGAACCCCTTTGAGCTTAATTAAATCTATTATGATTTATAGTCAGTTCAAAGAAAGTTAAACACCTGAGATTGATTAGATTGGATGGTGTTTATTGGGGACAATTATGCTAAACTAGCAGGCTTTTTAGCCTGTTAGTTTTTTCGCTAATAAAAGCAAGTTAATTTTTTAAGGAATACTCCTATGTCTCGTGTGGCTAAAGCCCCAGTGACGCTGCCAAACGGCGTAAGCGTTACTTTGAACGATCGGCAGGTCGAAGTTAAAGGCAAGAATGGCAATATGTCTTTACGCCTGCATGAATTGGTCGAGCTGAAACAGGAAGATGATGCAATCGTTTTCTCACCTACAGTCGATTCAAAAGATGCCATGATGCACACTGGCACCATGCGCGCCCTGCTTAACAATTATGTTATCGGCGTGAGTGAAGGCTTTGAAAAACGTCTTCAGTTAATTGGTGTTGGTTATCGCGCTCAAGCTACTGGTAATAAAGTAACGTTGAACGTTGGTTACTCACATCCAGTAGAATATACGCTACCTGAAGGTGTATCAGCTGAAACCCCAACGCAAACTGAAATTGTTTTGAAATCAAACAATAAACAGCAGCTTGGTCAAGCAGCGGCTAATATCCGTGGTTTCCGCCCACCTGAGCCTTATAAAGGTAAAGGTATTCGTTATAGTGACGAGCATGTGATTCGCAAAGAAGCCAAGAAAAAATAAGGTGAGTTGAAATGTTTGATAAAAAAGCAGCTCGTCTACGTCGAGCTAAGAAAACCCGTGCACACATCCGTGTTTTAGGCGCTAATCGTCTAACGGTTAACCGCACACCGAAACACATCTATGCCCAGATTATCTCTCCGAACGGTGGTGAAGTGATTGCTCAGGCATCTACCTTAGACAGCAGCTTGCGCTCAGGCGCGACTGGTAACGCTGATGCAGCGACGTCTGTGGGCCAATTGATCGCAGAACGCGCAAAAGCAGCTGGTATTACAAAAGTTGCCTTTGACCGTAGTGGTTTTAAATATCATGGTCGAGTGAAAGCTTTAGCTGAAGCTGCTCGCGAAAACGGATTGGAGTTTTAATCATGGCTAGAAATGATAAAAATGATAAAAATGAACAGACTGACGGTCTAGTAGAACGCTTAGTTACCGTTGATCGCGTTGCAAAAGTTGTTAAAGGTGGTCGTATTTTCTCTTTCACTGCGTTGACCGTAGTGGGCGATGGCAATGGTCGTGTTGGTTTTGGTCGTGGTAAAGCGCGCGAAGTGCCAGCTGCTATCCAAAAAGCACTAGAAGCTGCCAAACGTAATATGATTACTGTTGAGCTAAATGATGCAACTTTGTATCATCCGATCAAAGCACGTCATGGTGCTAGTAAAGTTCTTATGCAGCCTGCATCTGAAGGTACTGGCGTAATCGCCGGTGGCGCAATGCGTGCGGTATTAGAAGTTGCTGGTGTCAAAGATGTTTTGACTAAATGTTATGGTTCTACCAATACTGCTAACGTTGTTCGTGCAACGTTTAACGGTTTACGTGATATGTCAACTCCAGAGAAGATGGCAGCGAAACGTGGTAAATCTGTAGACGAAATCTTGGGTTAACTTAAACTAGGTGAGTTACGATGAAAAAAATGAAAGTCACTCAATTTAAATCAGGTGCCCATCGCCTAAAGAGCCACAAAGCGAGCTTGAAAGGATTGGGTTTACGCCGTATTAATCATACTGTTGAAGTAGAAGATACTCCTTCAACCCGTGGTATGGTCAATCGCGTCAACTACATGGTAAAAGTGGAGGAAGCGTAATGGGACTTAGATTAAATGAATTATCACCAGGTGTTGGCGCAAAGAAAACTGCCCAACGTCGTGGTCGTGGTATCGGTTCAGGTCTTGGTAAGACTGGTGGTCGTGGTGTAAAAGGTCAGAAATCTCGTTCAGGTTCTAGCGTTCGCTCAGGATTTGAAGGCGGTCAAATGCCTTTATATCGTCGTCTACCAAAATTTGGTTTTACCAGTAAAATGGCGATGAAGACTGCTGAAGTCCGTTTGTCTGAACTGAATAAAATTGAAGGCGACGTGGTTAGCATTGAAACACTTAAAGCTGCCAATCTTATCCGTCATGATATGAAGCGTGCGCGTGTTATGCTATCTGGCGAAGTCACTAAAGCTTATACCTTTAAAGGTATCAAAGTGACTAAAGGTGCCAAGCAAGCAATCGAAGCTGCTGGTGGTAGCATCGAGGAGTAGTAACGTGTCAAAACAATCAATGTCATCGACTGGTATACCGCTCAATCCATTTGCATTCATCCGTAAATACGATGAATTATGGACGCGTTTATTATTTTTAATCGGCGCATTGATTGTTTATCGTTTAGGGTCACATATTCCAGTACCGGGTATCAATCCGGTTAACTTGGCTGATCTGTTTTCGCGCAACGAAAACACCATTCTAAGCATGTTTAACATGTTTTCGGGTGGTGCACTAGAGCGTATGTCCATCATGGCGCTTGGCATCATGCCATATATATCAGCATCCATTATCGTACAGATGATGTCTGCGGTATTACCATCGCTTGAAGCACTCAAAAAAGAGGGCGAAGCGGGACGACGTAAGCTAAATAAATATACCCGTCAAGGGACACTTGGTTTAGCGCTAGTGCAGTCATTAGGAATGTGTGCTGGCCTAATCAGCCAAAACCTTACTTTATCTTCTGGTCTTACCTTTTATATTCCAGCTGTTACTTCATTAGTAGCAGGTGCTATGTTCTTAATGTGGCTTGGTGAGCAAATTACAGAACGTGGTGTAGGTAATGGTATCTCAATGCTTATTTTTGCAAGCATTGTGGCTGGTACGCCAGGTATGATTTCGCAGTCTATCGAGCAGGTCAATCAAGGTCAGATGAACTTGATTGTATTGTTTATTTTTGTGCTACTAGGTATCGCGGTTACCGCAGGCATTGTTTATATTGAACGTGCTCAGCGCCGTGTCCCCGTAAACTATGCGCAAAAACAACAACAAGGTCGCAAAATATATGCTCAGCAGCAGTCACATCTGCCGTTGAAGCTGAACATGGCAGGGGTTATCCCAGCCATTTTTGCCAGCTCGTTATTGTTGTTTCCAGCAAGTTTAGGGCAGTGGGTTGGTCAATCAACTGATCCTACCTTTACACAGAAAATCTTACAAAATATGGCGTTGGTACTGTCACCAGGGCAACCGCTATATTTAGTACTGTTTGGCGCAATGATTATTTTCTTCTGTTACTTTTATACGGCATTGGTATTTAGTCCGCGCGAAGTAGCTGAGAACCTTAAACGTAGTGGTGCGTATATCCCAGGTATCCGCCCCGGACAACAAACTCAGCGTTACCTCGATCATGTATTAAACCGACTGACCTTTATTGGCGCGATGTATATGACGGTTATTTGTTTAATGCCAATGGTCGTCCAGTCATCGTTTGGTGTACCGTTTCAACTTGGTGGTACGTCGTTACTGATTATGGTGGTTGTGGTGATGGACTTCATCTCGCAAATTCAAGCGCATTTGATGACCCATCAATATCATGATCAGACGTTAATTCAATCGCCCACTCAACCTTAAATGAGCGGTACGATATCTCAAAGGAGTATGCTATGAAAGTTCAAGCATCAGTTAAAAAGATTTGTGGTAGCTGTAAAGTTGTGCGCCGTAAAGGCCGTGTACATATTATTTGTACTGCAGAACCTCGCCACAAGCAACGTCAAGGTTAATATTTAGTATCAAAAAATCTTAAGGTTTTTACTGCTATCTAATTTAACACTTGAAAAATGACGGCGGATGCGATATCATCCGCCACTTGCCGTAGTTTATACAAAATATTTTATAATAGCGTCAACGAATAGGCTTGCTACCAAGTCAAAGCAGAGATTTCAATTATAAAAGCTTTAGTATTGACAGCAACAAATCTGAAAAATAATGCCTTATCGATAGATAACGCTTATTTTTCTTTAATGGAGAGAAATCAATGGCTCGTATTGCCGGCGTAAACATTCCGGATAATAAGCATGCTGTTATTTCACTAACTTACATCTTTGGTGTAGGTCGTACCACTGCTCAGAAAATCTTAGAAGCAGTTGGCATTGCCCCTACTACTAAAGTTAGTCAGTTAGATGACACACAGTTAGATGCTATCCGTGCACAAGTTGCAAATTACATGACTGAGGGTGACCTTCGTCGTGAAGTATCAATGAATATTAAGCGTTTGGTTGATCTTGGTTGTTACCGTGGCATCCGCCATCGTCGTAACCTACCGGTTAGAGGTCAGAATACCAAGAACAACGCTCGTACTCGTAAGGGTCCGACACGCCCTCTCAAAAGATAATTAACTTAGGAAGCTAAAAGATGGCTAAAGACACTCGTAGTCGCAAGAAAGTGACTCGTCGTTCAGTATCGGAGGGCGTTGCCCATATCCATGCGTCTTTTAATAACACCATTGTTACGATTACCGATCGTCAAGGTAATGCACTGGCTTGGGCCACTTCAGGTGGACAAGGCTTCCGTGGTTCACGTAAATCTACACCATTTGCAGCTCAGGTTGCAGCTGAAGTCGCTGGTAAAGCGGCTCAAGAATATGGTGTTAAGAATATCGATGTTTTGGTCAAAGGACCAGGACCGGGTCGTGAGTCTGCGGTAAGAGCACTAGGTGCATTGGGTTATAAAGTTAACAGCATCTCTGATGTAACCCCAATCCCACACAATGGTTGCCGTGCGCCGAAAAAGCGCCGCGTCTAATATTAAAGACGAAGCTTTTTATCCCAAAAGCTTATAGGAGACATAACAATGGCCCGCTATATTGGACCAAAACTCAAATTATCACGTCGTGAAGGTACAGACTTAGGCCTTAAGTCTGGTGTTAAACCATATGACGTAAAAACGAAAAAAGCGGCTCGTCCACCTGGTCAACATGGTGTCAGTCGTAATAAAAGCTCAGAGTACTCTCTACAGTTACGCGAAAAACAAAAAGTTAAGCGTATCTATGGTGTATTAGAGCGTCAATTTGCCAACTACTATAAAGAAGCTGCTCGTAAGCGTGGTGCTACTGGTGAGAACTTGTTAGCAATGCTTGAGAGTCGTCTTGATAACGTAGTATATCGTATGGGCTTTGGCTCAACTCGTGCTGAAGCACGCCAGTTGGTTAGTCATCGTACCGTTATGGTAAAAAAAGCTGGCCGTGACGAGTTTGTTCGTGTGAACATTCCATCAATCCAGTTGCAAGATGGTGATGTCATCGCTATCCAAGAGAAGTCTCGCGAACAACTACGTATTAAAAACGCTATTGAACTAGCGTCACAACGTGGTATTCCAGAATGGCTAGATGTTGATCACAGCAAACTACAAGGCACGTTCAAACAAGCGCCTGATCGTATTGATCTACCTGCTGAAATCAACGAAAGCTTGATCGTTGAGCTATACTCTAAGTAATGACGTACTGCTCGATGCCATGGAAGTGGCATTGAGCAATCAACGTTAATTAAACCAGTTTAATAAATCGAGGTGACATCATGATGCTAAATGCAACTGAGTTTCTAACGCCGAACGCCATTAATGTGGATACGGTTAATGAAACGATTGCGAAAGTCACGCTCGAACCGTTAGAACGCGGCTTTGGGCATACCCTTGGTAATGCCTTACGTCGCATCTTGTTATCTTCATTACCTGGTGCTGCAGTCATTGAAGCTGAGATTGATGGTGTTGACCATGAATACTCAACGCTTGAGGGATTGCAAGAAGATGTGCTTGATTTGCTTTTGAATCTAAAAGGCTTAGCAATCACGCTTCATGACCAAAATGAAGTATTTTTGACCTTGGATAAACAAGGTCCAGGCACTATTACTGCTGCAGACATCGCGTTACCGCACAATGTGGATATTATCAATCCAGAATTGGTATTGGGTACATTGAGTGACCGTGGTCATCTTAAGATGCGTTTGCGTGTAGTAATGGGTCGTGGATATGAGCCAGCAAACCAGCGCCGTGAAGATGGTGATACCAAAGCAATTGGACGCTTAAAGCTTGATGCAAGTTTTAGTCCTGTGCTTCGTGTTGCTTATCAAGTTGAGAACGCTCGTGTAGAGCAGCGTACTGACCTTGATCGTCTTATCGTTGAGCTTGAAACTAATGGCACTATAGATCCAGAAGAAGCAATTCGTAAAGCAGCCACTATATTACAACAACAGATTTCTATCTTTGTTGACCTAGAAGCTGAAGAAGCGCCTGAGCCTGTGAAAGAAAAAGAAGAGGTTGACCCGGTGCTATTACGCCCTGTGGACGATCTTGAACTAACGGTTCGCTCAGCCAACTGCTTGAAAGCTGAAAACATTTACTATATCGGTGATTTGGTACAGCGTTCAGAGACTGAACTACTAAAAACCCCAAATCTTGGTAAGAAATCATTAACGGAAATCAAAGACGTATTAGCGTCTAAAGATTTAGAGCTCGGTATGCGCCTAGATAACTGGCCGCCAGCTGATTTACGTGTTGATGATCGCTTTTCTTATCGTAGCCGTTAAACTTTAAGGATTTTTGACTATGCGCCATCGTAAGAGTGGAGTCAAGCTGGGTCGTACCGGCAGTCATCGTAAGGCAATGTTTCAGAACATGACCAACTCATTATTTGAGCATGAACTGATCAAAACAACTTTACCAAAAGCTAAAGAATTACGTCGCGTTGCCGAGCCGTTGATCACTATGGCTAAAGAAGACAGCGTTGCTAATCGTCGTTTAGCATTCAGCCGTATGCGTAGCAAAGCTATGGTAGGCAAATTGTTTGGCACGTTAGGTCCTCGTTACCAAACGCGTCCAGGTGGTTATTTGCGTATCGTAAAATGTGGTCATCGTGATGGTGACAATGCGCCAATGGCTTATGTAGAATTGGTTGATCGCGACTAATTTTATATTGATGATATAATTTATAAAAAAAGCTCCAATTAATTGGAGCTTTTTTTATGCGTAATGTTTTTTGGCACTTACAATAATAACGATTCGACATCAGCAGCACCCTGCCTAATAATTTCAGGTTGGCTGCTGGTCATATCTACAATAGTGGTCAGTTTGGTGGTCTTAATTCCAGCGTTGATTAATCCATCTATTTGATTGGTTAATAAATCTTCAATTTCAAACGGGTCATCAAGGATGTCATCGCGGTTCGGCAATATCAATGAGCTGGTTAGGATAGGTTCATCCATGGCCTCTAACAGTGCCTGAGCGATAGGGTTGCTTGGTACTCGAATGCCAATCGTCTTTTTCTTTGCGTGAGCCAACTTCTTAGGCACATCTTTGGTGGCATTTAAAATAAAAGTAATAGGTGCTGGCGTATGCGCTTTTATCTGTTTGAACTGCACATTGTCCACGGTGGCGTAGCTGGCAATCTCACTTAGATCACGGCATAGTAAGGTGAACTGGTGTTTGTCATCAAGCTCACGAATTTGTTTGAGTTTTTCTAGCGCGTCTTTTGCCCCTAAACGGCAACCAAAAGCATAGCTGGTATCGGTAGGATAGATAATCAACTGATCTTTGCGTAATAGATCCGCTGCTTGCTCGATAAGACGTGGCTGCGGGTTGTCTGGATGAATGTAGAATACTTGCATAATAGATCCTTACTTTATAATTATTGGTTTATTCATTAGTATAGCGTAAAGCAAATATAAGTTTAGTAGCAAGGCGTTACGATCCGTAGAAAAAGGTTAATAGAAAATGATAATAACGTTTGATTGATACTTTATCGCCAGATTACTTAACGAGTAGAGCAAATCCTGAGCAGGGTTGTCAATAAAGTCTTCGCATCCCGTGGTAAAGTACACGGCTTAGCAATATATTCTGCAACTTGCAAATAAACATCATGAGCAAAGGTGCTGCTGCTGGTATCAAAATCAGCAAATAAATTGTCTTGTGAGACCTGAAAAGGTCGCCTGCATGCCAGAGTGAATAAACATTCTAGTGCTTGCGGCTTAATCTCAACGCGCTCAAAAGACTGCTGTTGAGCCTCTGATCGGCCGTCTGCTGCATACCAGTAGCCAAAGTCAGCCAACTGTCTACGGCGCTCACCTGCAATACACCAATGACTCAATTCATGTAAGGCACTTTGGAAAAATCCATGAGCAAACTCAATACGTGCTGGTTGGTTATTGTTAGCAGGAAAATATTCTGGCTCGCTATCACCGCGTACTAGTATGACTTGTTGATTGGCGAACAGTGTATTAAACAGTTTTATGAGCCAGTTGGTTATTGCTTGTTCGCTGTCATCAACCAAGATATTTTTGGTTTGAGAAGTAAAAAATCTTTGCCATTGTATCGATAGCTGCTCCAACGGCTCACTTTTTTCAACCATTAGTCTATCATCAGGGTTTTTTATTCTGTTATTTTCTAATTCCTGTAGATGTTTGAGTAATACCTCTGCATCAATGGCAGACAATAAGTTGGAAAAATCAGGATTAACAGCAGGCGATATCATAATTAAAATATTAACCCATTAAAAGATAAGTGACTGATGTGCTGTATAGATATAAGTAAATGATAAAATATAAGCACAAAATATAGTAACAAATAAGCGCCAAAAATAGTAACATACTCGCGCTAGTACCGCTCGGCGCTTTCCGTTAGTATGGCAGGCAATATTATACACCGTTTTGATGAATGAGGCCGCGCATGTCAAGCACTCCAGAAAATAAACCGTCAGCACTCGATGTTGATAATAAAATAGCGCCTATCTCTACCAGCATGCCTGAGTCTATTTCTTTAGATAAATGGGCAGACACTGGTTATCAATGGGTAGGAGAGGTGGAACCGCGCTCTTTTCAACGTCTCGCTGCTATATTGACCACAGAACATGAGCAAGAAAAAATATCGCTCAATGCTGATTTGTATCGCCGCAACAATGTGTTGCACTTAGCGTTTACATTGACGGGTGATGTTTGGTTAACTTGTCAACGCTGTTTGCAACCAGTGGCAGTCGACTTGTCTGACGATTATGATATTGCGCTGTTAGAGGATGATAGCCAAGCGCGCTTAATCGATGATGAACAAGATTACTTATTACTCGATGAAATCATAACTGATCCGGCTCCAGAACGTCTATTGCCATTTAAAAAGTTGGTAGAGGACGAGATATTGCTCAAAACGCCAATGGCACCGAAGCACGATGATTGTGAAATGAGTGTTGAGCAATTTGGCGAGATTTCAGAAGAAGAAGAAAGCGAAAATCCTTTTGCCGCTTTAGCTGCACTCAAAGGCAAGCTATAATATAACAAGCTACAGCGTAATAGACACGCTATGGAGTATATTTATAGTGTCTTTTATCAGCTTTGTGCAGAAGAGTGAAGGCAGGGCTTTATTAATGCATGAAACATGCGTATAATGTCCGATTTATTGCATTCTAGCAACAAGTTACTTGCTGATAGAAGCTGACTGAGCAAATCTTTATAGGTTTTAGACATGGTCAGTACTTTATGTAGGTGGCAATCTATTTAACTAATGATGCTTAAGACTTAGGTTGTTGTGATTTATAGCCTCTGTCAGTATCGATGAAAGCTGAATTTTAAGCTTATCCCTTTTAAGTATAGGAGCTATATCATGGCTGTTCAAAAAAGTCGTAAAAGCCGTTCTCGTCGTGACATGCGCCGTTCACACCATCGTATGGAAGTGGCTGAGCTAAGCGTAGATGCTACCACTGGTGAAAAACATCGTCGTCATCATATGACTAAAGATGGTTTCTACCGTGGCCGCCAGTTATTCAAGGTCAGTCAAGACGCTTAAGTTACTGGCTAGATAATGGCTGATGTAAAATAATGATAGTACTGGTGACTATCGTTATTTTTGCATCGCTGTTATTAGACGGTGAGCTTTGAGTTAAAAAAAGCCAAGTTATTTCGCTATCATATATTATGTGGCTGGATAACTTGGCTTTTTGTTATTGGCTTTTATGGTAGATATTGCCATCACTTTTAACGCTCGTTTTTAGTCGCTATAAAAGTGAGGCGATATGACTTCTTGATTTATGCATCGCTTTAACGCGAATAGCGTTTTACTATAGGTGTTTAAGTTTCAGGCGCTATGATAATGCTGTGTGTCAGTGTATAGTTTACTGACCGTCCGTTTCTATAGATAATCTATTTCTTTAGATGAATAATCAAAGTCACGGTTTTACCTATTATCTAGCATTAATTGCACTTAATACTCATCGTATTTAACAACTATTGTATCTAACAATATAATAAACCCCATTATTTTAGGGATATTTCCAATTAAATAAGGAATATTGGTTATGGCCTCTGCACCCGATATGGCAAAAAAACAGCCTACACGTATTGCAGTAATTTTTCCTGGACAAGGCTCTCAAGTAGTCGGGATGACTAGCGAGCTTGCCGAAATTTATCCAGAGATTCGCGATACTTTTACTGAAGCCAGCGCGGCACTTGGTGAAGACTTATGGGCAATCTGTCAGGACGAAGAGAAACTCAATCAAACAAAATATACTCAGCCTGCATTACTGACGGCGAGCATTGCAATTTGGCGTGTTTTAAAACAAAAAATAGATAATACGCCTTGTTATTTGGCTGGTCATTCTTTGGGTGAGTATAGCGCCCTGTGTGCGGCTGGGGTGATATCGCTTGCTGATGCCGTCACCTTGGTACATAAGCGCGGTCAGTTGATGCAAGAAGCCGTTGTGGGCGTGGATACCGCTATGGCTGCAGTACTAGGACTTGAAGATCAGCGGGTTGAAAACCTCTGTGAGCAAGCGGCTGAACACGTGGATGATGCAGTGGTGGGTGCCGCCAACTTTAATAGCCCAGGACAAGTGGTCATATCCGGTAATGCGGCTGGGGTGAATGCGGTCATTGATAAAGTCCAAAATACGGGTAAAAAGTCTATTCCACTCAAGGTAAGTGTACCGTCACACTGTGCGCTTATGGCGCCTGCTAGCGATGCATTGGCTGAGATACTGGCTGAGATTCAGTTCGATCAAGCGACCATTCCTGTGATTCAAAATCGCCATGCGCGTGTTGAGACCAGTGCGGTAGGTATCAAACAGGCGTTGACCGAGCAATTAAGTGAGCCAGTATTATGGTCAAAAACCATGCAAGAGCTGGCTGACAAACAAGTTAATATTTTAATCGAATGTGGCAGTGGTAATGTATTAAGCAATTTGGCAAAGCGTCAAGCACAGCCAATTACTAGCTATCCTACTGATAAGCCTGCCCGTCTTGATAAGTTAATAGAGGTGTTATCATGAGCCGTACGATTACATTAGTGAGCGGTGCTAGCCGTGGCATCGGTAAAGCCGTCGCCAAACGTTTTGCTAAAGAAGGACATTTTGTCATTGGCACAGCGACCACTGAAAAAGGTGCTGAACTTATCGAAGACTATCTCCACGATAGCGGGGGTATCGGGCGCGTTTTAGATGTACGTGATACCGCACAGATTGATAAGTTGTTCGAAGAGATTGAGAGTGTCTACGGGGCGGTGCAAGTATTGGTCAATAATGCTGGTATCACCCAAGACGGCCTACTAATGCGCATGAAAGATGACGATTGGGATAATGTCATTGATACCAATTTGACGTCGGTTTATCGCATGAGTAAGCGCGCTGTACGCGGTATGATGAAAGCGCGCCGCGGTCGCATCATTAGCATCACCTCTGTGGTTGCTCAAATGGGCAATGCAGGTCAATCTAACTATGCGGCGACCAAAGCAGGTATAGAAGGGTTCAGTCGCACTTTGGCCCGTGAAATTGGCTCACGACAAGTGACCATCAACTGTGTAGCGCCAGGCTTGATTGAGACTGATATGACAGATGAGCTCGATGAGCGCCTCCTAAATTCTATGTTAGATGCCGTACCAATCAGCCGCCTTGGTCAACCAGAAGACATTGCCGCAGCCGTACATTTTTTAGCCAGCGATGAAGCCAGTTACATCACTGGTGCCGTTATTCCAGTCAATGGTGGCATGTATATGTAAGTAACAAATCAGCGTTACATACTTATAATAAAAAACTGTGTGAACGAGTGTAAACTATAATAAAGGGTGCTATAATGACGGACACTTTTATGTCAAAGCCCTGTATGATAGCGAGGCTTTACTAGACATTAGTCAAAACGTATGACTGGTTATGAAGCACTCAAACGGCATGCTAATCTGAAAATCCCATTTTATATACTATGCCATAGCGTCTAATGACAGGGCTATGGTAATTCGTAAAATAATAGATCAAAAAGGAGAAATCTACATGAGTAATGATACCGAGCTAAGAGTTAAAGCTGCAGTAGCTGAGCAATTAGGTATGAATGTTGAAGACATCAACAACGACGCTTCATTTATGGAAGACTTAGGCGCTGATTCATTAGACCTAGTTGAATTGGTAATGTCATTCGAGAGCGATTTTGGCATCACTATTCCTGATGAAGATTCAGCAGAGCTGACCACGGTTCAAAAAGCAATCGACTATGTACAAGCGCAGCTATAAATAGCAACTTGCTCGACAGGTTCGATATAACCGCTTATCTTAGTAGATAGGCGGTTTTTTTATACCTATTTTTAACCAGGATAACGTATATAGTTAAAATACTTTAAAAACGTTACGATACTGCGGGTATAGTTTTTTGCAGCCTCTGTCTGCGTAGGCACAGCAAGCAAGAAAAAACGGTACCTGCAATACGTGATGTAGCGATATTACTTCTCACTGATTATATTTATACGATTAATAATTGCGTTAACAGAAGCTACGCCAAGTCAACATTACTCAACATACTATTACTATCTACCTTATCTGCCTTTGTTTATACTAATAATGGTCAGTAAAAACAACGATGGTAAGTACGGTAAATAAAGACAATTACCATCGTATAATAATGATTGATAATAAATAACAATAGTTTAAGGAGCAATTATATGGGTATGTTTAGCTTTGCAAAAGACATCGGTGAGAAAATTTTCAATCGTGATGATGCCAAACATGATGCAAAATCAGAGACGAAAGCAGATGCCAATACGCCAGCACAAAGTAGTGAGCCTTCAGCGCAGTCAGTAGCCAATATCTTACTTCGCCGCATTCAGCAGCAAAATTTGGATATTAGTGAGCTAAAAATCAAATACAACGGCTCAACAGATACCGCAGAAATTAGCGGTAAGGCTAAAACCCAGGCAGATCGCGAAAAAGCGATTATCGCAATTGGTAACGTGCAGAACGTTGCTAAAGTAATTGATAATATCGATATTGAAGAAGATGCACCTGAATCTACCATGTATACAGTAAAGTCTGGTGACAATTTGTCTAAGATCGCTCAGGAAGTTTATGGGTCAGCAAATGATTATACAAAAATATTTGAGGCCAATAAACCAATGCTATCAAGCCCTGATAAGATCTATCCTGGTCAAGTATTACGTATTCCTAAACCATAGGATTACTTTTGAACGTATAGAGATATAAACCTCTAAACACCTCATTATTTAAAATATGCATTGATAAAAAAGCCTCTTATATATAAGAGGCTTTTTTATTTTATAAACATCATGCTATGACTTAAGAATCTTTAGTTTATCGAGCTGCTCAGTTATTGCCCAGTTAATATGCTCATCAAGCATCTCGTTATGTATGCCTAGTTTTAATCGCAGTTGGTCAATTGTTTCCTCACTAGCACTGGCGTTACCAAGTCCAATGGCAATATTGCGTAAAAAATTTACATAACCGGTTCGTCTGAGTGGGCTGCCTTCGGTCTTTTTCATAAATTCGGCTTCTTGCCATTGCCATAATTCTAGCAGACTGCTGTTATCAAGGTTATGCCGTGGGGAAAAGTCTTCTACAGGCGTGATATTGGCATAGCGATTCCACGGACAGATGAGTTGGCAGTCGTCACAACCAAAGATACGATTGCCAATCGCACGGCGGTATTTGGTATCAATACTGCCATCGTGTTCGATAGTGAGGTAAGAGATACAGGCCGACGCATCGAGCTCATAGGGTGCGATAATTGCTTGAGTAGGGCAGATATCGATACAAGCGCTGCAACTGCCACAATGTTCCTTAACGGGCTCATCATCTGGTAGCTCAAGACTCATAAATAGCTCGCCAAGGACAAAAAATGAACCCGCTTGCTTGTTTATTAGCAATGTGTGCTTTCCTGTCCAGCCAAGACCAGCCGCATCAGCAATAGGCCGCTCAAAGATAGGCGCTGAGTCACTGAACGGTCTAAAGATAAAGTCCGTTTCAGTGCCAATATCTAGATGTTGCCACTTAGGGAGCATGGATTCGATTGTTAATGCCAGTTTCTTCAGGCGACTGCGCATGGTTTTATGATAATCACGCCCTCTGGCATATCGCGCAATGATGCCTTGGTTAGGGTAATCATTATCTGTAACAGCGCGGGGTGTTGGTGCTTGGGTTAAATAGTCCATACGTACGCTGATGATAGTTTTTGCGCCTTCTACCAGCTGTGCAGGGTTGGCGCGCAGATGGTGATTGTTGTGCATAAATTGCAATTGCCCTTCATAACCTTTGGCTAACCATTTTTTTAAGTGTTCGGTTTGCTTAATAAATAAAGGGTGATGTACGGATAAGAAACCACAGTCAGCAAACCCTAAGGCTTGTGCTTGGCTCTTAATCCATTGCTTGACGTCTGCTGTGGTTGCAAACGTTAGGATGCCATTGACGGCAATCTTATTTTGATGCACGCCGTCTGGTGAATTGGGTAAGTTTGTTTGAGAATTATTATTCATGTATGACAGTAAGCGTTAATGAGAATACCGTTATGATAAGCCAGTGAGCCAAGAGCGCAAGGGTCAAATCCAATAAAACTGCATTCATATTGATACATAAGTCAAAGTAAGCTTTTGCTAAGCTAATATGATTGAGAAATAATCAGATTTTAAAATTATATATAACACGCCAATAAAAATACTAAAGGATTAGCCATGCAAGTACCAGCCTATTTATTAGCGAAACCAACCATGCCTGTCGCGCTGTATAGCAGCGAGCAGCTCTATATGATGGAGCAGGCGTGGTTTGCTCAAGGTAATGACAGCTTTAGCTTAATGAAGCAAGCGGCTTGGCACATGTCGCTATATATTGAGCAGTTTTCTGAGCAACCACACGCCAATGCCTCTTTTAAAAACAACGTTTATCGTCGTCATATTTGTCAACGTCGAGCTAGTGTTTGGGTTGCTAAAGGTAATAATGGCGGTGATGGTTGGCTGATTGCTTATTATTTGCAGCAAATGGGCTGGCAGGTGGAAATAGTTACTGTCGGTTTTGATAATCGCGATTTTGAGATAGGTAATAGCACGAATGATGCTCATAAAAACGGGCCTACATCTGATGCAGAAAAGGCTTTACAAGTAGCGCTATCTGCTGACTGCGACTATCAACGTTTTGAAGATAGTGCTTATAGTCAGGACAAACAAGTAGATAACTACTCGCAAGTTGATATCTATATCGATGCATTATTCGGTATTGGACTAGATCGCGCCCCTGTTGGTATTTATAAATTAGCAATTTGCGCGTTTAATAAGGTATCTCAACAACGTCATTCATTGGCCATTGCCGTTGATATTCCGAGTGGGTTGGTTGCTTCAACTGGAGAGGTGTTCGATCGTGTGGCAATACAGGCTGACGTGACTTTGTGCTTGATTGCTCGTAAATTCGGACTGCATACGAAGGATGGCATGGATTATAGCGGTGCGGTGATTGATATACCGCTGATACCTTATCAGGTAAATAGTAAGCCGTTACTACCAGTTGCTACCCTGATTAATACAGCGCATGGTTTAAACACGCGTCGCCAAAACAGCTATAAAGGCAGCTATGGTCATGTGTTGGTCATCGGGGGCAATCGTGTCGATGGCTCACAAGGTATGGGCGGCGCAGCGATACTCTCTGCATCAAGTGCGATGGCAGCAGGAGCGGGTAAAATCACCGTTGCTTGCCATGAAGCTTTTCATGGAGCGCTATTAACTTCACTACCGGATGCAATGACCATCAATTTACATGACCAGGATGGCGTAAAAGATTTGATTAGGGAAGCCAGTGTGGTGGCTATCGGCATGGGGCTTGGTCGCGACAAAAAAGCAGAAGCATTATTTATCAGCTATGTACAAACTGTTATAGCGGAGAAAAAACCAATAGTGATCGATGCCGATGGTCTCTATCATTTGGCGTCATTGCAGAGGGCTGGTCATAAACTAATAGCACAGCTAAAAGAATACAGTGCTGAGCATCAGGTTCGTTTGACACCGCATAGTGGTGAGGCTGCTAGGTTGCTCGATAAAAAAGTACAAGAGGTGGAAGCCGATAGGTTGGTCTCTATAGAGCAGTGTGCGACTACTTACGGCGGCGATTGGGTATTAAAGGGTGCAGGGTCGCTAATTTTGGAGCAGAAAACAGCACAGCCTCACATCTATGTATGCGGAGTGGGCAATGCTGGCATGGCGACGGCTGGCATGGGCGACGTGTTATCGGGTGTGGTTGCTGGCTTATTGGCTCAGCAGGATTTAGAACAACAACCGCGCAGTTTGCACCAAGCGGTTGTTGTTCATGGATTGGCTGGAGATACGCTAGTCAATCAAATCAATAATAGCGACAATGACACGCTTTTAATCGGTCAACGCGGGCTACAAGCTCAGGATATGCCAGTAGCCATACGTCATGTGTTGCAACTAATCACTGATGACGGTTAGGTCGGGCTAGGTCGTAGTGCCATTACAGTATTGATTGATGGCTTGCTGCACACGCTCACGCTTAAGCTCAATTTCGCGGCCATCCAGATACTCACGTTTGCCATTGGCATCCATTTCATAGATACGGCCACCAACATTCAAGTTGGTCAGGTTATTACGTAGTGACTGGCAACGTTGGGCGTTTGCTTGTGTTTCTTGATCTTTAATACGTGCTTCTAGCTGTGCGACCCGCTGTTCTTCGGCACTTGGCGCATTGCTGTTTTGATTGGGGTCGGTTTTACCCGCCAGTTGTCCTGCGCTGCTCTGTCTGCCATCACTACGGAATTCTATCAGCTCAATATTTCTGCCATTTTGCGGAGAATGTTGGCTATATTTCACTTCGCCGTGCGCACCGATAGACTTATAAACTTGAACAGCATGGCTGGCATTCATTGATAGCATTAGCATACACGCAGTACCCATACTAATAAGTAATTTGGCAGCGGTGTTTATTGTAGACGCATATGCCATGGTAAAAATCCTCTTAATGAGTAAAAAAATATGTGTATAAATAGGTTAAGGATAATGGTTAATGCACTCGATTACAATATAAATACATTGTTGTTTGATTCTAGCAAATAAACCTTATGAATGCATATTGTTTAATAACCAATAGTTAGGGGTGGGCTTTAGAAGTTTTTCTTGACAATAGCTCACAAACCATCGAATATAATAGCAGTTGATTGGTCAGTGAGCGGCTTTTATGATATTGCCGTGGCACTTGAAAATGAGGACTACGGGTTGCTTATCAGTAGCTTGCTTAGTTTTATTTTCTTTGTGACAATAATCTAGATTAAATAGTCATTACTACGTTAGCTATAAAATCTGCATTTATTGTCTCCGGACTTATCCGTCTACAATGACTAATATAAACTTATTATTAATGTGTTTCGTAAGACTTTGCTGTTATAAGATAGAGTGTCATGGGTGTTGGTAACATTTGCTCGTTAAGCAGGTTATGTGATTTTGCGATCAAATAACGTGATATTAGCTTTGAGATTTTGTTTTAACATTCTGTGCTTTTCTATTTATTTTATTATAGCCGCAAGCTGGTATTCACTACAAATAATAAGCTTCTTTTAAAGATGCATTCGCATCTTGTCACTGTATATCGATAAACTCCTGTCACAAAGCTGACCTTGCATATATTTGCTATGTTTGAGTGGTATGCTGTCTGATAAAGCAGCACGGCTCAGATATAGTGGGCACACATTCTTGATAGGGACAAGGATTAGCAGTCATTTTGATGAGACAAACAACTATGCATGAATACCGTTGTTTTCTTTTATCAAATAGTGCGATCTCTTGCCATAAAAAAAGGTGATGACAGTGACGCAAACCACGCAAAGTCCAAACATGACTGGACATACCCAAACGGGTAATGCCGCCAAAAATTTTGAAGAAAAGCAACAACGCCTTGCTGAAGGTAATGAGCAACCGGTGATGCTATCGGGTGCTGAGATGTTGGTGCAATCACTGACTGATGAAGGGGTCAAATATATTTTTGGCTACCCAGGCGGTGCCGTTCTTCATATCTATGATGCTTTGTTTCAGCAAGAAAATATTGAGCACATTCTCGTGCGCCACGAACAAGCTGCGGGTCATATGGCAGATGCTTATTCGCGCGTGACGGGTAATACCGGTGTTGTTTTGGCAACATCAGGTCCTGGAGCAACCAATACCGTGACTGCTATCGCCACGGCATTTATGGACTCAGTACCGATGGTGGTAATCTCGGGTCAGGTGCCGAGTAGCCTAATCGGTGAAGATGCTTTCCAAGAAACGGATATGGTCGGCGTATCACGGCCTATCGTTAAACACAGTTTTCAAGTTCGCCATGCCAGCGAAATCCCTGCAATCGTCAAAAAAGCCTTCTCCATTGCCCAATCTGGACGCCCAGGCCCTGTGGTTATCGATATACCAAAAGATATGACTGCGCCAAGCGAAAAATTCGCTTATGAGTATCCTGAAGAGGTGTTTATACGCTCATATCAGCCATCATTAAAAGGTCATAGCGGTCAAATTAAAAAAGCAGTGGAAACTTTATTGGCCGCTCAGCGTCCTGTCATCTACGCTGGTGGCGGTGTGATTTGGAGTAAGGCGCATGAAGAGCTTACTGAGCTTGCCCATCGCTTGAACTTGCCAGTGACCAACACCCTAATGGGATTAGGTACCTTCCCTGGTTCTGATGGCCAGTTCTTGGGTATGCTCGGTATGCATGGCACCTATGAAGCCAATATGAGTATGCACCATGCCGACGTTATTTTGGCAGTCGGTGCGCGTTTTGATGACCGCGTGACCAATAACGTCAAAAAATTCTGTCCTAATGCGACCATTATCCATATCGATATTGACCCTACCTCTATCTCAAAAACTGTTTTTGCCCATATTCCTATCGTAGGCGATGTGAAATCAGTATTGACAGACATGTTAGATATTATCAGTACCGATAAAGCGCTCGATCAACATGCATTGCTTGATTGGTGGTCGCAGATTGAAGAGTGGCGTAAGCGTCATGGCCTGCGTTATGATACCAGTACCGACAATGGCATCAAGCCACAAGCGGTCGTACAAGCCTTAGATAAAGTGACTAATAGTAATGCTATCATCACCAGCGACGTCGGTCAGCATCAGATGTTTGCCGCTCTTTATTATACTTATAATGAGCCGGGTCAATGGTTGAACTCAGGTGGTTTGGGCACTATGGGTGTTGGCTTGCCGTATGCAATGGCAGCAAAACTTGCCAATCCTGAGCGCGATGTGGTTTGTATTACCGGTGAAGGCTCTATTCAGATGAATATTCAAGAGCTGTCAACGTGCTTGCAATATAATTTGCCTGTCAAGATTTTGAACCTCAACAACGCGCAGTTGGGTATGGTCAAGCAGTGGCAAGATATGCTGTATGAAGGTCGTCACGCCCAGTCTTATATGAATTCTTTACCAGACTTTGTGAAATTGGCCGAAAGCTATGGTCATGTTGGCATCAAGATTACTGATCCTGCAACCATGGAAGCACAGTTGGCTGAAGCCATGGCGATGAAAGATAAGCTAGTATTTATCGATGTTTATGTCGATCGTAACGAGCATGTGTATCCAATGCAAATCGCTGGACAAGCAATGCGTGATATGTGGTTAACAAAAGGGGAGCGTACCTAATGCAACAACAACATCTGATTTCGGTATTGATGGAAAACGAAGCGGGTTCGTTGTCGCGGCTAGTCGGCTTGTTCTCACAGCGTGGCTACAATATCGAAACCTTAAACGTCGCACCTACCGATGATCCAAGCATTTCACGTTTGACGGTAACCACCATTACCTCGCCTGAAAGGATTGAACAAATCACCAAGCAATTGCATAAATTGATTGAAGTGGTTAAAGTGCTAAACCTAACAGAGAACGTACACGTCGAGCGTGAACTGATGCTTATAAAAGTACGGGCTACCGGTGGCGTACGTGAAGAGATTAAACGTAGTGCAGATATTTTCCGTGCACAAATCGTTGACGTAAATTCTAATTTATATACCATCCAAATCGTTGGTGACAAAGCCAAGCTTGATGGATTTATCGATGTGATTGGTCGTGAACGTATTATGGAAGTAGTACGCTCAGGCGTGATTGGTATCGCCCGCGGTGATAAAACGCTAAGCTTATAACAGCGTTCATTACACAGTTATTTGTATATCAAGTATTTGCACATATTGTATTCAAAGCTATTTATTCAACACTTAACATAGCGCTTATTTTGCCAGTCACTTTAGTACAGTGACTGTGATCTGAGTGTTTATTTATCCATGGCACGCCATGATTCAGGAAAAGGACTCTATTTATGAACGTTTTTTATGATAAAGATTGTGATCTATCAATTATCCAAGGCAAAAAAGTTGCTATTATCGGTTATGGTTCACAAGGCCATGCGCACGCGCTGAACCTACAAGATTCAGACGTCGACGTCACCGTTGGTCTACGTGCCAACTCAGGCTCATGGAAGAAAGCTGAAAACGCTGGTCTAAAAGTTGCTGAAGTAGAAGAAGCGGTAAAAGCCGCTGATGTCATCATGATTTTAACGCCTGATGAGTTCCAAAAAGAGCTTTATAGTGACGTGATTGAGCCGAATATCAAGCAAGGTGCTACCTTGGCTTTCGCTCATGGTTTTGCCATTCACTACAACCAAGTAGAGCCGCGTAGCGACCTTGACGTCATCATGGTTGCCCCAAAAGCACCGGGTCACACGGTTCGCTCAGAGTTCACTAAAGGCGGTGGTATTCCAGATTTGATCGCCATCTATCAAGATGCATCAGGTCAAGCCAAGCAATTGGCGCTATCGTATGCGGCTGGTGTTGGTGGTGGTCGTTCAGGTATTATCGAAACTACCTTTAAAGATGAAACAGAAACGGATCTATTTGGTGAGCAAGCAGTTCTTTGTGGCGGCGCAGTAGAGCTGGTAAAAATGGGCTTTGAGACGCTAACAGAAGCAGGCTATGCCCCAGAAATGGCTTACTTTGAGTGCCTACATGAGCTAAAGCTTATTGTTGACTTGATGTATGAAGGCGGTATCGCTGACATGAACTACTCAATCAGTAACAACGCTGAGTACGGCGAATATGTGACTGGTCCTGAGGTCATCAACGAGCAGTCACGCGAAGCCATGCGCAATGCCCTAAAACGTATTCAATCTGGTGAGTACGCGAAGATGTTCATCTCTGAAGGCGCAACCAACTATCCATCAATGACGGCGCGTCGTCGTAACAACGCTGAGCATGACATCGAACTGACTGGTGCCAAGCTACGTGGCATGATGCCTTGGATTGGTGGTAACAAAATCATCGATAAAGACAAAAACTAAGTCGATATTGAACCATATAAACTTAGTTAGTCCAAAAAAATCCCGCGTTATCATACGATAGCGTGGGATTTTTCATGGACGATATTTGATAAGTGTTTTCGTCATTGGCTGTCTATTCGGGTTGAAAATCAATAATAGCTACCCAATATAGGCAGGCGTCATTGTATTCATTAACGGTTTACGCAAAAAAGCAGTTGGCGTTATTCTCGCGTATTTTTAAACCATCAGTACAAATGATGCTCCCATCTTCTTTTTTTAGATTACAGGTTGTGTGTTGTGCAAATATCTTATCCTGACTGGCTAACGCCGCAATTCGTGTATATTACTCTTAGCGCTGTGGTGGCCGTTTTAATATGGATAGAAGGGGAGATGCTCAAAAAAACCGATGGCAAACTACCCCAATCTAAATTCTTCAAAGTCAGCTCTCTTCTAGATACGCTCTGGTTCTTTATTTCTGTCGTCATGTTATATGTGCTTGACCTGACACCGCTGGCGGTCACAGTACCTGCTGCCTATGGTATTTATACCACTTTTGGCTGGATATATGGCACGCGACTGTTAAAACGCAAAGGTATTCCAGATTCTCCTAAAGATTTGGTGATACCTCCTAAATACATTGCTTATAGCCAGTCATTTTCGTTGATATTTTTTGCGCTGTGTTTATTGGTATTAAGTGCACCGTGGTTACCAATCGCTCAATAAGCAGTTTGTAAGTAATAGCTAATTAGAGTTATTTAGTAGCATTGTTTATTAGCTAGACCCTTCTCTTTATATTTAGAAAAAATCTAAGCTGATAAAAACATCTTTTATATCAATGTATTGACGGCCTACTTGTTTACTTTGTCCACTTATAAAAATACTTTTAACTGTTTACAAAAATCATCAATTTACCCTGTTGCACTTATCAAAAGCTGCTATAATCAGCTTGTACCCGAAAGATTTAGGTCAAAATATTAAGGATTCCGCAAGGTAATTTAACAATTTTGATTGTTGCTTTTAGCAGAAGTTTATTTGGGTATATATCAATTAATCGGTGATGACACACGTCTCGCCAACAGTTAAAGAGTTAGGAAAATTTATGTCAGATAAAGTTGAAGGCACTGTAAAGTGGTTTAATGAAGCTAAAGGTTTTGGTTTTATCGCTCAAGACAATGGCGGACAAGACGTATTTGCTCACTACAGCGCTATCCAAGGTAACGGTTTCAAAACCCTAGCCGAAGGCCAAAAAGTGTCTTTCATCTTAGGTGATGGCAAAAAAGGCCCACAAGCTGAGCAAATCGAAGCTATCTAATCTCACTTAATATTAAGGAAGCTGATTTTTCAGTTAACTTAATAATAGTCAGATTATTAATACGCATTGATTACTTTGTTTGTTAAAACAATAAAAATACTGTTTCGACTTTAAAAAAAAGCAACCTCTCATCAGGTTGCTTTTTTTATGCCCTTTCATCTTTCGTTGAGAGAAGGAAGCATATAATACCATTCACAAAAATTAGAGTGGCAAGGAAAACGAGTGTAAGTACTACGCTTTGTAGACTAAACGAGTTTGACGCAGCTAATCTTACTTTTTGGGTTTGGTATAAGTTTATTCATTCAATAAAGACGTAGCAAAGTAAGGTCACTTTATGCAGTGGGAGACATGGTTTTCGATTGATTCGCAGCAAGTGCTAGGGATTTCTTTATCTGCCATAGGGTTTTATCTGGGTTTGATGGTGTTCACACGCCTGATGGGGTTGCGCAGCTTCTCTAAGCTCTCAAGTCATGACTTTGCGATGACTGTCGGTATTGGTAGCATACTGGCTTCCACGGTACTGTCAGATACCCCTTCCTTATCTCAAGGTTTATTTGCTGTTGCTGTGCTGTTTGTGATTCAGGGTGTTATTTCGATTATTAGACGTAAAGTTAAGCCATTTAAGTCTTTGATAGACAATCAGGCCATAATACTGATGGCACACGGTGAGTATCTTTGGGATAATTTAAAAGAGGCTAATTTGAGTACCAGTGATGTGTAAGAAGTGCTGCGCAAGAACGGTATCAAATCTAAAGCTGAAGTGTTTGCCGTAATTATGGAAACCACTGGTGATATGAGCGTTCTAAAAAGTGACGGCGTAACGCCAGACTGGTCTTTATTCGATGATATACGGGATAGCGAGCTGCTGATTACGCCCAATAACAGCGCATCATAGTATTATAATATGGCTCAAACACTTTACTTAAATATACTCAAAGAGATAAATAATAACAAGGTATTAAGTGCGCAAAGGGCTAAGCGTGCTATAAAAGAGTAGAAGGTCAGTAATAATAGTAAGCGTAAAGTGCAAAATTGCGCGCTTATAAACTATTTATTATGGAATGGTGACAAATTTATGACGCATTATTCACGGCGTTGTCTTGACCTTATGTCTGTGCTCACGCAAGATATATGGGTCTGATAATAACGGTTGGCTTAGCTTTAGCAGGTAGTATTAATAGAGCATATAATATCACTATGTTTTTGGTGTTATTTTATTTTGCTTGATATTAACGATTTTCTGCTGCTGCAGTAACAACCCTAAGTAGCATTTTGAACGACAATTTGAACCACAACTTGAGAAACAATAAACCTTTGGTTCTTAATCGATAATTTCTTAACTGACAATTTTTAATTCATAACATTAATAAACGAGGAACGTATGAAAGCATTAGTAGCGGTCAAGCGTGTCATTGATTACAACGTAAAAGTTCGTGTAAAAGCTGATAACTCTGGCGTAGACTTATCTAACACTAAAATGTCAATCAACCCTTTTGATGAGATCGCCGTAGAAGAAGCGGTTCGTCTAAAAGAGGCGGGCGTGATTGATGAAATCATCGTCGCATCAATTGGTCCAAAAGAGTCGCAAGAACAAATTCGTGCGGCGTTAGCATTGGGCGCTGATCGCGGTGTATTAGTATTGACTGACGATAAGCCTTATCCATTACAAGTCGCTAAAATACTTAAGAATGTCGCTGAAGCTGAGTCTACCGATATTATCTTATTAGGTAAGCAAGCGATTGATGACGATAATAACCAAACCGGTCAAATGCTAGCAGCATTGATGGGTATCGGTCAGGGCACGTTTGCATCAGAAGTGAAAGTTGAAGGCGATAAAGTCAATGTGACTCGCGAAATCGATGGCGGCTTACAAACTGTTGCCCTTGATTTACCAGCGGTTATCACGACTGATTTACGTCTGAATGAGCCACGTTATGCTAAATTGCCTAACATCATGAAAGCGAAGAAGAAACCGCTTGATGAAAAAACGCCAGCTGATTTTGGTGTTGATATGGCCTCTAAGCAAGAGATTATTAAAGTTATGCCACCTGCTGAACGCAAAGCTGGTATTACAGTAGGTTCAGTGGACGAGTTGGTTGATAAGCTAAAGAACGAAGCAAAAGTAATCTAATACTTCGCTATGGCATATCATGTACAAGGTTATATATCTCAGTCGGTTGATTCAATGTTGGCTGAAAAATTGACCTTGTACACAAACAACCGCATGAATAGATAATACGAACAAATAAAGGATTAAAACAATGGCAATTTTGGTATATGCAGAACACGACAATGCCAGTCTAAAAAAGGCAACTTTGAACACCATCGCTGCTGCGAAACAAATGGGTGATGACGTCCATGTGTTAGTCGCTGGTAGTGGTAACCAAGCAGTCGCTGATGAAGCAGCAAAAGCGGAAGGCGTGAGCAAAGTACTGTTAGCAGACAATGCTGCTTATGAGCATCAGTTGGCAGGCAACGTGGCATTATTGGTCGCTGATATTGCGGGTGACTATAGCCATATCATCGCTGCCGCAACGACCACTGGTAAAAACTTTATGCCACGTGTCGCCGCTTTGCTTGATGTCAGTATGCTGTCAGAAATCTCTGCTGTAGTAGACACTCAAACGTTTGAGCGTCCTATCTATGCGGGTAATGCGACCGCAACGGTAAAAACATCAGAAGATAAAGTGGTACTAACCGTACGTACTACTGCTTTTGATCCAGTAGCAAGCGAGGGTGGTTCAGCCACTGTCGAAACAATCGACAATGTGCAAGAGCTTGGCAAATCAAGCTTTGTTAATGAAGAGATGGCCAAATCTGACCGTCCTGAATTAACCTCAGCGTCAATCGTTATATCTGGTGGCCGCGCTTTAGCAAACGGTGAGAACTTTACTAAATATATCGATCCACTAGCTGATAAATTGGGTGCAGCAGTTGGTGCATCACGCGCGGCAGTGGATGCTGGCTATGTGCCAAACGATATGCAAGTCGGACAAACAGGTAAGATCGTAGCGCCAGATTTGTATATCGCTGCTGGTATCTCAGGTGCCATTCAGCATTTAGCGGGCATGAAAGATTCTAAAGTCATCGTTGCTATCAACAATGACCCAGAAGCACCAATCGCTAGTGTTGCGGATTACTTCTTAGAAGCTGATTTGTTTGAAGCGCTGCCTGAGCTAACCAGCAAGGTTTAATTGCTTTTATTAAAATGAAATAGAAAAAGCCCGCTATTGTTGATAGCGGGCTTTTTTATATAAAAATAGTGCTGATTTAGTTGGCGGTATTAGCTATATAGTTAAAATACTTTAAAAACGCTACGATACTGCGGGTATAGTTTTTTTGCAGCCTCTGTCTGCATAGGCACAACAAGCAAGAAAAAACGGTACCTGCAGTACGTGATGTAGCGATATTACTTCTCACTGACTATAGCTTCTTTGGCGTAGCGTCTCATATAAGCATAGCGAGCCTGCAATCGCGACATTAAGGCTTTCTTGACCATTTGGTTGTGGCAGGGCGATAGGGGTAGCGCATTGCATTAGCTCGTCACAAACTCCTTGACCTTCATGACCCATAATCCAAGCGACTGGCTGCTTCAGATCATGCTGATAAATGACCGTATCGGTATGTGAGCTGGTCGCAAATAGCGGCGTTTGCACATGGTTTAAAATATCTTGTACCTCTAAACCTTCATATATAGTTAACGCAAACTGCGCTCCCATGCCCGCACGCAATGTCTTCGGTGACCAAGCTTGCGCCGTGGCACTGGTACAAAGTATGTTTTGGATACCAACGGCTGCGGCGGTACGTAATAGCGTACCGACATTGCCACTGTCTTGCACATCATTGAGAATCAGGCAGTCATTATTTATCATTGATAAACTAGGCGTTGGCACCTTAAGGATTGCCATGATATCAATACCAGTTCCCAAACTACGGATGCTTGCATAAAGCGCGTCGGTCAAAATCAAAATCGGTGTATAAGTTGGCAGGCGAGATAAGATTTGCTGAACTTCGGGATGCTGCTGAGCTGCCTCTGCAAGCAGTATCTGCACGAACGGATAATCACTACGTAGCGCTGCATCGATAAGATGGACGCCCTCGATTACCGTTTGTTCGTGTTTTTTGCGCTGGCGGGCTTGCGTCAATAGTGCTTTGACTAGCTTGACCGTTGTATTCTTATCTGAGGTAATAAGCTCGGTGGGATTTGCTACCATAATGGATCGCTTAGAGAAAAATATTAAGAATTTAAATGACCCACATAAAGTGTATTATATACTTGGCTTTGTGCGGGTCATTATCACAGTAGATAGGAGGGTTTATTTTTCAGCGTGAGCTAAATGTAGTTTTTTAACATAATCGACTTCGTTTCTGCTACCCAGCACCACAGGCACACGTTGATGAATATCGGTTGGCTCTATATCTAAGATACGATTGACCGCATCCGTTGCGCCGCCGCTCGCGCGCTCGATGAGTAAACTCATGGGGTTGGCTTCATACATCAGGCGAAGCTTGCCCGCTTTATTGGCATACTTGGTATCAAACGGATAAGTGAAGAGGCCACCGCGACATAAAATGCGATGCACGTCACCGACCATTGCAGCTACCCAGCGAGTATTGAAGTCTCGACCACGCACCCCTGTCTCGCCTGCGATGAGCTCGTCGATATACTGTTGCATTGGCGCGCGCCAGTAGCGATAATTTGAGGCATTGATGGCATATTCGCTGGTATCGGCGTCGATTTGCACATTGTCTTTTATCAGCACATACTCGTTCGTATCTGGGTCTAAGCTGAACATAACCACGCTATCAGTGATGGTCAGTGCTAGTACGGTAGAGGTGCCGTATAATAAATAGCCCGCTGCTTGTTGTTGATTGCCCGCCTGTAAAAAATCACTGTTTTCACTAACTTGACCTTGGCGCTGATACGGTAGAATGGAGAAGATAGTGCCAACGGCCATGTTGATATCGATATTGGATGAGCCATCAAGGGGATCAAATAACACCAAGAGACTGCCATCAGCATTGGCTGGGGTCGCATTATCGAGTTCTTCTGAAGCAACACCTGCACAATGCGTATTGTTTGCTAAAGCCTCTAATAGTAAGTCATTAGACAGCACGTCTAGTTTTTTTTGGTCTTCACCTTGTACATTTTGATTGCCCGCTTCGCCAAGGATATCTGCTAGAGCCCCTTTTCTGAGTAGTTGTGAGATGGTTTTACCGACGTCAGTAACGGTCGTAATGATATCGTTGAGCGCAGGACTGGTTGCATGGCTATTTAGATAATTTGCTAAGGTCGTCATAGTGCTTCCTAATAAATGACATGGATAGATAAATGGTACTGAAAGTAGAGGAATAGGTAATAATCAGAGAAAAGAGCATTAAACCATCTTAAACGGGCAAATTTTTAAATAGCCTGTATGGCATCTTTGTCCTGACCATAAAATCAGCTACACTATCGCTATTATTATTCATTGATGTTTTAAAGGGCTGATTTTTGATGGTGGTGCTCAAAATGGATGGGTATTATCCAACAGGACTACCGAGTCTATTTGGCATGGGGTAAATTGTAGCAAATAAGCGCCAAAATGTCCTCGTATCTGTGCGCATCTGCTATAAATGCTCGAATAAAGATGAATAAATGATTAATATAGACTCATACAAACTTAAAATACAGACAGGTCATTATGTCAAAACCTATCGATAGCCGTTCAACAGATACAATCTCACCGACTGATTATACAAAACTTGATCCCAATGTTATTCATCAAAAGCTCGATACATCGTTAAGTCGTCCACAGCTCAATAATGATGGTACGATTCGTCATTTTCTGGGCGTAGAAGGCCTTAACAAAGCACAGCTGCAAGCGATTATTGCCAAAGCCGAGACATTTTTTGATGAGAATGGCCAGCTTATCAACCGCCCTGAACTTGAAGGCTACACGGTGATGAATTTGTTTTTTGAGCCGTCGACTCGTACGCGTACCACATTCGAAGTAGCAGAAAAGCGTTTGGGCGCCAATGTACTCAATATCGATATCGAACGCTCCAGTACCAAAAAAGGGGAGAGCTTGCGCGATACGTTATGGAATTTGCAAGCCATGACCGCAGATATTTTTGTGGTGCGGCATTCCGCATCAGGCGCGGCTCATTTTATGGCAACAGAAGTGACGCCAGATATCGCCATTATTAATGGCGGTGATGGCTGGCACGCACATCCGACTCAGGGTATGCTGGATATGCTGACCATTCACCGTGAAGCACCGCGTCCTTTTGAGGAGTTATCGGTAGCTATCATTGGCGATATCAAGCACTCTCGGGTAGCTCGTTCTGATATCAGTGCGCTGCAAACATTAGGGGTTAAAGACATTCGTGTCTGTGCGCCGCGCACGTTATTACCTAAAGGTATTGAGCGCTTTGGTGTGCAAGTTTATGAAAATATGAATGAATGTGTGACTGACTGTGATGTCATTATGGGGTTAAGAATACAAAACGAGCGTATCGGCTCACCACTATTGGCATCATCGAGTGAATATTATAAACACTATGGCATTACGCCAGAGCGCGTGGCATTGGCGAAGCCTGATGCGCTAATTATGCATCCAGGGCCGATGAACCGTGGGGTTGAGATTGCCTCCAGCGTTGCCGATGGCACCCAATCTGTGATTTTAAAACAAGTAAACAACGGCATTGCTATTCGTATGGCGGTGCTGGCACTGGCAATGGAAGGTCAACGCGCGCATCAAGCGACTGGTAGTTAATATTTGCCTAATATCTGGCCACCTTGTTTTATTCTTATTCACTCCATTTTATTAATACGGTAACAACGCTCATGACCACTATGATAAACACTGACGCTACGCTACTTAACTGCTTACCAAAAACCTTTCAAAGTGCATTGCCAAGTACAGTAACTGACAAACTGGCTAATCTCGAAGCAGGGCGAGAGATGTGGTTGCTGCCCCCATTGGTTGACTTGTGCGCCCGCTTGCGTGAACCGGGACAACAGCAGCATGGTACGTTGGAGTCAGAAGGGCGTGCTGCTCGTGCCAATGGCTTTTTGCATGTGGTGACGCCACCTGACACCAATCCTATCTTGGAAAATGGCTCATTATTAAAAGGCTTGCGTGAGCGCGCGCTTGATGATGGCGGCATTTATCTGCATATTTTAGGCGCATTGACTGCTGGGCTAGAAGGCGGACGTCCCTCTAATATTGCAGGGCTTAAAAAAGGCGGCTGTATCGCTGTCTCTAACGCTCGTAGACCTTTTAAGAATGATTTGGTACTCCTGCGCACACTAGAGTATGCCGCGACTTTTGGCATGAAAGTATTCTTTTATCCTGATGAGCCAAGTTTGTCTGGCGATGGCGTGGCGCACGAAGGCTATATTGCCTCCTATCATGGCTTGCAAGGTATTCCTTGGATTGCCGAAACGGTCGCTTTATCTACCCAGTTGTTAATGGTAGAAGAGACGGGTATCGCTGCTCATTTTAGTCAATTATCGTGCAAGTCTTCAATCGAGCTGATGCGCTGGGCCAAAGATAAAGGTTTGCCCGTGACTTGTGATGTGGCGATGCATCAGTTGTATTTGACCGATGACAACCTAGAAGGCTTTGATGCCCAAGCTTATGTGTTACCGCCACTACGTAGTAATACTGATCAGCAAGCGATTCGCCGTGGTCTAAAAGACGGCACTATCGATGCGATTTGTAGTCATCATGAGCCACTAAATAGCACGGCTAAAAAAGCACCGTTTGCTGAGAGTACTCCCGGTATCTCAAACTTTGATACCTTTATGGCGCTGGCGTGTCAGCTGGTGCAAGATGAGGTATTAACCTTAGAGCAGCTGGTTGATAAAATCTGCCTTAACCCTGCAAAAATCGCTGGTATTGACGAGCAATACGAAAGTATCGGTGGTGCAATATTGGTTGATCCCAACCTTGAATGGCAGGTGACCACCGAAACAATGCTGTCGAATGGCAAAAACACGCCGTTCTTTAACCAGCAACTACAGGGTCGCGTTGTGGAGACGTTCTTTGGCTAAATTGCCCAAACAGGATGACAGTCTGCCGTCAGATATGCAGGATAATAGTGCTGACATAAGCCAAAAAGACAAGCCGCACAGTACTTCCAGTGAGTCTATCAAAGCGGTAGCAATCTATGAGGTGGTCAAAGGGCTAGGCGCGGTATTAGGGGCAGTGGCTTTGTGGTCGTGGCATGGTGATCTTGAGCACTGGATCGCTACTGCCACCGCCTCTTGGCAACAATACTTCGGTCAGCTGTTGGCAGCGCAAGTTGATAGCGCAGTACGCATCGCCCAGCAGGCAAGCAGAAACTGGCCAGTATTTTTATTATTAATATGCGCTTATGCCAGTCTACGCTTTCTTGAAGCCTATGGCTTGTGGCAAGATAAAACATGGGCCTATTGGTTTGGTGTGCTGGGTTATGGGGTGTTTATCCCTATCGAGCTCTATTATCTTTTTGCTAGCCCGTTTGACTGGTTTAAACTTGGAATACTGGTCTCGAACATTTTTATCGTCATTGTGGTTTATCGTAATATGAAACGGAAGGGTCTGATATAACGATTATTAAAAGAATTGAATATACATGAAAAAGCCAGCGTAAGAATACTATCTTATGCAGGCTTTTCTTTTAGGGCGTGTTGAATATTCGATCAATCAGCAGTGCCTATTTGTGAATATTCAACACGCCCTAATAAAACGACTTAATTTAAACTATTTATAGGTTATAGCTTTGCTGTGTTTTCATCAGTGCGAATACTTTTGGCCACTTTGCCAACACTTAAACCTTGTACCAAGATAGAGAATATTACCACAGCATAAGTCAATGCCAATAAAATATCGCGCTCGGTGCCTATTGGTAATTGTAATACCAGGGCAACCGAGATGCCACCGCGTAATCCGCCCCATGTCAGCACTTTCCATGCGCCTGTTGGCAAATCAAGCTGGCGATGGAAGGTTTTGGTGGTCATACCGACGACAATAAATCGAGCGAGTAAGGCGATAACAATCGTTAAGCCAGCGGCGATAAATAAATTGCCTGAGTAAGCAATCATCACCACTTCTAGGCCGATTAATACAAATAAAATGGCGTTTAAGATTTCATCGATTAATTCCCAAAATAAATCAATATAGTGGCGAGTTTTATCGCTCATCGCCAGCTCCCGCCCGCGATTACCTACCATCAAGCCCATCATCACCATCGCCAGTGGACCTGATAAATGCCAATGGCTGGCCAGCGCATAACCACCTATCACGCCTGCTAGGGTTAAGAGTACCTCTTCTTGATAACTGTCGATACTTTTTAGCATGTAATATAAAATCGCACCGAGTACAAAACCAAAAACAATGCCGCCACCGGCTTCGACCGCTAGCGTATGCGCCACATAATTGGCAGTTGGGATATCACCACTCGATAAAATACCAAGTAAGATTACAAAAATAACCACACCGATACCATCGTTGAATAAAGACTCCCCGGCGATGACGGTTTCGATACTTTTTGGGGCACCTGCGGATGAGAGAATGCCCATCACAGCAATGGGGTCAGTCGGTGATATCAGAGCCCCAAACAATAAACACCACAGAAATGGCAAACCAAAGCCGAACAATGGCAGCATAAAATAAAGTGCGGTCGCGATAAGTAACGCAGAGACAATGGTGCCAATGCAGGCAAGAATACCTATGGGCAGCTGATAACGTTTTAAATCACCAATGTTGACGTGTAAAGCACCAGCAAACAGCAACATAGAAAGCATGCCGTCTAATAATACTTCAGTGAAATCAAGCTGCGCCAACAAGCTCATCTCATAATCAATAAGCTCATCGAACCCTAAAAAACCCAGAAATATGGCGCCAATAGACAATAAAATGGAGATAACCATTACGCCAATCGTGGTCGGTAGACCAATAAAACGATGGTTAATATAAGTCAGTAAGGCAGTGATAGATAAAAATATGGCGCTGATTTCGAGTATAGTCAGGCTGCTTGTAGGGGTCATGAAAAGGGTCTCAGGTGAGTATGGGAAATTGCTCTAAGCTTAGCGCTTATAGAGACTAAATAGGTTTGATTTTAGTTATTTTTTGGTCTTTATAAGATCTACCTATATCAAATAATGGGTGTAATAGGGTTTATGTTTATTGGGTTTGTAATGCTTGAGCGATATGAGCGTCAAACTCACTAACGTAATTAAAATATCGATGCTGAGCGTCATTACTGAGAATAAATTCCTGTGCTTGTTGACACATGGCTACTAAATCATCGACCAATTCTTGATAGCTTAGATTGTCTTCCCCAGCACGCTCAATCAGTTTTAATTCATGCAACAGCGTTTGCTGCTGTGCACTATTTATGTGGGCATAATTGAGATCGACTATTGCCTGACATAAAGCCTTTAACACCATCAAATCAGCCGCTGCATAACGACGTATTTCGCCAAGTGAGGTGTTGAGGAAATCAGATATTTTAGGTGTGTGGGTGACCACGGCCAATATAGCCAGTCGCTGCTGTTTCGACTCAAGTTTGGGTGTAACATCATTATCTTGTGCTGGTATATAGAAATGATAGGGGCTGGGAGGCTGACGACGCATCATGATACTTAAGCAGCTGGTCAGTGACTGTACGCAGTTGACCGCTGTTTTTGGGTCATTAATACCAGGAGACAAGGCTCGCACGGCAATCTCAGTCATTTGTCCTAAGCTATAGGCAATATCATCAGAATGCGCCAATCGTTGCTCGATACGTATGCAGCCAGCAAAGCGCTGCCAAAACATGCCATCAGGTGCGCGTGGTATCACAGCTAAATGTGGCGTGGCTGTTTTTTGCTGATTGGTTGGATGAACTACTGGGCGCTGGTAAAAATAACCAATGACGTTTTTGTCCGTAACGTAGTTACCGAGGTTGATACGCATCTGCACCACACCGCCATAATCTTGTGTCAGTGTCGCCAGAGATTCGAGATAAATTTGCTGTAAGTAGCCTGATTTTGGGGGATAAATGGGCGTCGCAGGCCAATTCTGAAACTGCTCGATATCATGATGTTCAATATCACGTTGATGTTGAATATCGCAATGATCCTTATACCAGTAGTGAATGTTTTTGATAGCATCATTGCTGGCACCTTGAATCACATGTGATGCCTGTATGGCATGCACCATATGCTGTACAAAGTAGACCAGCAAAAGCGCACAGACAATGGCCATTATAATAGCAAAAGTCACTGCGAGCTGCGGTACACCGAAAGCGACGTCATATTTATGGATGGATTTTAAAACCAATAAACTATAGCTAAAAGTACCAATGAACGCGCCCAATACAAATTGGTTTGGGGTGTCGGTCAAAAAATTGCGCAATAATCGTGGGCCAAATTGTGAGGAGGCCATCGACAGTACAGCGATAGTAATAGAAAAGGTGGTACCAGCGACGCCGAGTACTGCGCCTGCAATCGAGGTCATAATGGCGCGGGCAGCCTCGTCATCACCCGTAAAAGCAAAGGTAATCTCTCTGACTGTTTCACGGTCAAAGTGTTGATCGATAGTGACCAATAAAGGCGCGAGCAATATACCGGCGATGACACAAGTTGTTGGAATAAACCAATAAGAACCAATGAGCTGCTGCCACAAATTCCTCAGACGGTCGGGCAGGTCTGTCAGTGTCTGTAGCGACCATAACTGAATAAACTGCTTCATTCCTTGCGCAATGACTGTAAGTAGTCGTTTAATTAAGCCATTTTCAGGGGAATTATCCAACGTTATGTGCTCCAAAAATAACCTAAGTTTTATTATATGGTTCTATAGTTAAAATACTTTAAAAACGCTACGATACTGCGGGTATAGTTTTTTTGCAGCCTCTGTCTGCACAGGCACAGCAAGCAAGAAAAAACGGTACCTGCAGTACGTGATGTAGCGATATTACTTCTCACTGACTATAGTGAACTGATAATGAAAAGCATCGATGCGCTTTGACTAATAAAGCCCTTAATAGTAAATTACCTTAGCATATAATTTGCAGCGATTAAAAATTTAGCAAAAAATAAGCCCCTATTAATAGGGGCTTATTTATACAGTTGTTTTTTTATAGTAGATTGTCAGATAACTATTTTGCCAAGATTTTATTAAAATAGTAAGTAATCAAGCTTCCGCGACTATCTGTTAACTGACCAGATCCTCAATCCAAGTACTTATCGCGGTGCTTACTTTCTCTAGTACTGACGGCTCTTCTGTACTGTCCATACTTAATGACCGCGTTTGCAAATTATCCATCGTTACTGGTTCTTTTTGCAGACTATCCACAATTAAAGGTAGATTGTTACCAGCAGTTGCTAAGATAAAGCTTGGATTTTTAGTCAGCGTCGTCCATTTCTGATTCCAACCACCGTTACAGTTGTAAGTAATCAAGCTTCCGCGGTTATTGACTAAATGACCCGTTCGCAAATCAAAGCATTTGCCGCCTTGTTTTATTTGGTCGGCACCGTGCATCTCCCAAACTTGCGCTGGTGAGTCCATACTACAAGCACCCAAAACCACCCAAGCGCTCTGCTGCGTTAAGCACTGATCCAATGCCATTTTACTATGGATTTTACCTTTAACATCATAAACCCACTGTTCAGAGTCATCACCAGTACAACCACTTGGACCGCTAATAAAGCTATTTAGCTTGCCATCTTCTAGTTTTTCAACTTTAAGACAGTTGTTGCCGTTACGTATAGTAGTAACATTTTCTAAAGGTTTGTCATCTTGTAGCTCTAACCATTTAACAAACTGCTGAAATTCGTTGAGTGCTTCAGGCTCTTTCTTGATTAAATCAGTACGATACACATTGACCCAACGGTTTAAGCGATTTAGAGTTTCTTGCTGCTGCTCATAACGCTCTAATGTTTCCAATGCTTGCGGGCTGAGCTCATCACGATACTCTTTATAAGAATCATATAACAATTTACCTTTGGCATCCAAAACAACCGTCGGATTCTCTGCTTGGGTGATAAGTTGCTGCTCTAATTCTGGTAACTCCACCTTTCTTAGTGCCGTATAGCCATAATCTTTACCAAAGGTAACTGCTGGTCTAATAGGATCGCTATATTGACGAATATCAATTGTCGATAGCTGTACTTGTGCTTCATTGGCTTTTTTACAGTACAAATCCACCTTTTTTGGGTCTTCAGCAATCGCTAAATTGACATGGAATTTATTAGCATTGCCATTCATCCGATTAGGAGCTAAAGCAATGTTGTCAACTTTGTTACTATAAGTGACGTTTAACCAGCAGCTTGCCGCTTCTAGCGAGTTATTTGGCGTCGGTAAATCAAAAACATTACCCCAGTTACCACGTGCCTCAGGATAAATAATCCCTTTTTGCGCCACAGGGTCATACCCGCCTAGGATGGTGAAAACCGGCACACCTGGTAAGCGCGCTTTTAAGTAATTACCATCGGCACTGTTATACCAAACATTACCAGACCTCGGTACTTTAGGCTGGAACACTTCCATTTTTCTGAGTTCAGCATTCCATTTTTTATAGCCCGTCGGTGAATCAGCGTCGAATACTGCCCGATCAAATGCTGGCTGTATTTTTATCTTGGTACTGTAGCCGGTGTAATGGGTGTAGTCTGAATAAGCGCCACTCTGTGAGCCGCCAGACATCGCGTCGCGGCCATAGCCATAGGTGGCCAAGAAAAGAGGTTTGCCACTGAGGCCATCACCTTCAACTTGTCGTGGCCAGTCTAAATTGCCACGCATTTTATTTCTTAGGCTGTTATAACCCCAGCCACTATCGGCATGATGCTCGGCCCAGAAATGATCATCGCCTACTGCACCAGGATAATGACCTAAGCCATAGTGATGGCCGATTTCGTGACTAAACTCATTACCCACAGAATCGATAATAGTCAGCATACCATTACCACCACTTAAGCCGTGGTTAGCTTCGCCATTGGCATATTTACCGCGTGCATGATGCGCGTTGACGTTTTGAGTCAGCTGTGGCTGCTCCTGGCTGTGTAGCGATGCGCTAGTCACGCCCCAATTGGCCAAGTTCATACCGACACCAAAGGTCGCTTTTGCGGTGTTTTCACGCATATCGCCATCATAAACGCCACCGTTCGAGTTACTCACCGAATCATAGATGGTGCCATTGCCCACCATCACTCGATCAAGCTCCATGTCGTCATATACAGCAACGGTCATTTGTGCCGCTGGAATGGTTTGGAAGTAATCTGAACCCGCTCTTTCTGGGTCGCGTAACATGTAATGACCCCAAGATTGAGGTGCATCCGTTAGCATACCCAGACGAATATTAGTCAATACCAACTCGCCTGGTGCGGCAAAGTCTATTTTATCTTCTAACAATTCACCGCTACGCTTCTGCTCATCCACAATGCGGATTTTGAGGCCACCTTCTACCTCGTCCCAGTTGAGCTTGGTCGACCATGCGCGATTACTGTAAGCAACGCGAGGGCGTTGATCGGTATTGGTCTGATCGGTGGCTGGTATTTGAGTCGGATCAGCTAAGTTGACGCTGCGTAATAAAGCTCCATCTTTATAGATTTCTGCCACGAGCTTAGTAACGTCACCCATCTCAGGAGTAGGCGTCACTAATAACAGCGCTTCTTTTTCTGCCGTCAGGCGCGGCATGTTTTTTGCTTCGTTGCCTTGTGGGTCAACGGTATGGTTCTGGCCAAACTGAATCATAGCTTGGAAAGTACCCACTAGGTCTGGACGGATGTCTCGAATCGCTCCTGCTCTGCCCGCGTGGTCAAAGAACCCTAATAAATACGCATCAGCGATATCTTTCTTTGGCTCTGGATATTTGAGCTGTGTACTCGGTCCAATTGACGTCGAAGGAATACTTGGTTTGCTTGGTCCGATTGGTGTCGAAGGAATACTTGGTTTGCTCGGCTCAATTGGCGTAGCAGGAATGCTCGGTTTGCTTGGTCCGATTGGTGTCGAGGGAATACTCGGTTTGCTCGGCTCAATTGGTGTAGCAGGAATACTCGGTTTGCTTGGTCCGATTGGTGTTGAAGGAATGCTCGGTTTGCTCGGCTCAATTGGTGTCGAAGGAATACTTGGTTTGCTTTGTCCGATTGGTGTTGAA